>CAZRDD010000516.1:0-3915 GCA_964598675.1 uncultured Parafilimonas sp. | reverse complement strand
TGGATGCAAACAACTGCGAGGCAGATGGGTCTACCGCCACCGTTGTGTCTATAAATAGTTTGCCTGGCGTAACAGCTTCGGTGTCTAACACCGGGCCTGTTTGCGCTAACCCTGCCACCTCTGTAACATTAACGTCAACGCCCAGTGGAGGGTCTGGTACATATACTTATTTGTGGTCAGGCTCTGGCACCATTACCAGTAATACAGCCCAGAATACAACTACAGTACCTGCTGCATCAGGAGGATATACTGTTACCGTAACAGATGGTAACAATTGCACAGCAACTGCAACTACCCCAGCAGTATCGGTAGACCAGGCTATACCCTTCATTTCTATTACTTGTGGCACCAACAGTAGTGGAATAAACTATGCGCAACTGTATGAATCCAACGGCAATACATGGCTTTGGACTACTGTTAACGGTGGAAGGTATTATGCTACTTCTGCTATAAGTCCGCTTTCAGATGGTACTACTTCAACTTTACAAGCACCTTATGTTGCCAGTAATGGCACATATACGGCACAGATAACCGATGCCTCGGGCTGTACTGGCAGCGGCTCTGTTACTATAACACCTTCTACCTGTTCTGTTATACTGGCTGTAACCGACCTTAATTTTACAGCGCAAAAGCAGGGTAATATTGCGTTGCTAAAATGGGGTACGGCAAGTGAAACCAATAACAGTTATTTTAATGTTGAACGAAGCACTGATGGCATAAACTGGCAGGTTATAGGTACGGTTACTGCTAAAGGCAATTCAACAACCCTTACCAGTTACAGTTTTGCCGATGCCCTGCCTGTTGGCGGCACTAACTATTACAGGTTAAAACAGGTGGATGTAAATGGTATATTCAAATATTCTCAGGTAAAGGCCCTTTTGTTTAGTGATAACTGGCTTGTTAAAACATACCCCAACCCAGTGCAAAATTTGATGTTGCTTGAATTTAACAGCAATAAAGACGAGGATGCGGCAATAATCATATACGCAGCCTCAGGCCAGGTGGTATATAAAACACAACGCCGTCTTTCAAAAGGGCTTAACCGTGTAAAACTTAACACCCTGCAAGCACTGGCACAGGGGGCATACATTGTTACAATAAGCACCACTGAAAATATTTTCCGCTCAAAATTTGTAAAGAGTTCTAACTAACGCGAGATTTTGTTTCAATACCCATAGTTAATGGGACGGACCCCAGCCCTTTGTTTCTACAAGGGGCTCTTTTTTTGCATTTACGAATACTGCGAATGGACGACTGAAACGTTAGTATACATGTTAGTTGGCTCGCGTACAGTAAAACGCTTATTATCGCCAGTGTTTAATCTTCTTAAATTTAATATCAGCACAGTAGTGTACCCTGGTTATTACTATTGGTATGGGTAAATTTGTTCAGATGGCATCTTCGTTTGAAAATGAGAAGGGGATAGGCTGGTAAGAACCTGAACTATCTGCGCAATTATTATGGTGTTGCGGCCGGAACCTATTGCACATTGCTATGAATTGCTTTTGGGGAGCTGTAAGGGGGGTATCTATAAAGCCAAAAGAAATTTATATTTAGCAAGCAGGCCTGAGAGCTTAGTAAAAGTATGCATCATCATAAGAAGCGGGCGTGTCTTTTTGCAGGCGGCAATTTATAGAGGTGTTAGAAAGAAATTTTCTTTAAAAAATTTCTCAAGCATCTAATGAATTACATTGAGGTTCCTGGCTATTTGCTCTAGCCCCACTACACTGCTTATTTTTAGTTTTGTAAATATTTTCATTTTATAAGTTGCCACAGTACTTGCCCTTAAATTTAGCTCCTGGCCAATTTCAGAGGTTCTTTTGCCCTGAAGCAGAAGCATAGCCACCTCGGTTTCGCGTTGCGACAGATTGCCAAATAAGGGGCTCTTGCTGCCGCTGTTTTGTGACAGCAGAAAATGTTTAAAATTGTCGCTCATGTAAATGTTCCCAGCCAAAATACGTGTTATGGCATATTCAATTTCACTACGGTCTGCGTATTTACTCAGGAAACCCTTAACGCCGTCTTTATAAAGTTTTTGTGCATACAGCTCTTCGGGGTTGGCGGAAAATATGAGAATGGGTAACGTGGGGTAAAGCTTAATAATTTCTGGAATCAAATGCATGGAGAGGGCATCACTTAGCTGCAGGTCTAATATTGCAAGGTCGTAACTGCACGACTTTAAGCCATTCATCATCTCATTGCACGATTCTGCCACCTGTAGCTTAACATCATTAAACATTGAGCTGATTATTAAGGAAACGGCATCTGCTACAATTGGGTGATCTTCTGCCAAAAATATTTTTTTCATACTTATCTGTTAACTACGAAGGGTAGTAAAAATAAGAAAAGATTTTTTGTGAGTCGGGACAGGGGATGCATGGTGTTGTTTAAATCCTGAAAAATGGCCTGTTGCAGGGGGCTTATAAAGCATGCTTCTAATTTTGTCATTCTGATATATAAAGCTTTAAAAAATGTAAATCAATTACTTAAAGGCCTTTTAAGAAAACTGGTTTTGTTAAAATATACTGTTGTAAAACAAACCCTGTACAGTATAACCTAAAATTATCTACAGCTTACTAATGGCAACAAAGAACACATCATTTTCCCTTAACTTAAGTTCGGTATGATACTCCCCCCGTGCATTTGCCGCAATGGTTTGGCTGATAACAGGCGTATCGTTGTTTTTCCGTTTTATAAAAGCCACCTGCTGCCTTGTAAGCTGGCTGGGCGAACCAAGGTCAAGGTAACTTGAATATGCATCGTTTGCCCGGTAGCCGGTTTTGTAAACCGTAAGTTTATATTTGCCTGGGGCAAGGTTTTTAAGGTTTATAGCTACCGTGCCTTTATCCTTTGCGGGAAGGTCGCGTTTAAAATACACCTGGTTATTCACTTTCTCCTCTGGCCTGGGGTTGGTAAAGTTCCACAGCAATAACTGAATATTACCTTTTTCATCCCTGCAGGCCCACGAGGCACTGTCAGTGTTTTGTAATGCCTGCTTACCAAGCATATTAAGGTATTTATAGGCGTAAAAGGCAGGCTTACAAATATCCTGGTAGTTCATCAGCCCAAAGCCTCCGTGAAAAGGTGTCATGCGCGGGCCTGCTTCTTCAAATATATCAGTAAACGTCCAGTAACTCATTGAGTTTGCCGCCGTACCTGTTTTTTTTAATTTGTCCAACACATAAGCGGCCTCGTGGTAACTGTCGTGTATAGGGTCGCTCGGTGTATACGAGGCACTCCATTCGGTATAATGCAGTTCCAGTTTGGGCAGGGCTGATTGGTAAATTTGATTTCTTACATTAATAACATCACCGTAAACAGACTGCTCATTCCTGCTTAAAACAGTTCCTGAGTTGCCTTTTTCATCAAGGTAGCCCTGGTCAACCCCGTAGGTGTGGGTGCTTACAAAATCGGCCGGTACTTTGTTTTGCGCACAGTATGCTACAAACTCAGGCACCCAGCCGTTGCCCGCAGTAGCCGGGCCACCCACTTTAAAATAAGGCGAAACAGCCTTTACTGCTTTGGCTGTTGCTGCGTACAACTTAAAGTATTCGGCCTGGTCGCCCGTCCAAAAGCCGTCTTTAAGGTTTGGCTCGTTCCATACTTCAAAGTACCATTGTTTTACTTCATTTTCGCCATAACGCTCTACCCAATGGCTTACCAGTGCTTTTATCAATCCACCCCATTTGTCATAATCCTTTGGCGGGGTAACATTGCCACGCCACCAAAAAATTGTTTTACTGCCACTGGCTAGGTACCCTGGCATAAACCCAAGTTCAACAAACGGCCTTATATGTATTTCAGCCAGAAAATCATACAGCTCGTCAATGTATTGCCAGTTATACTCGGGGTTGCCTTTATCGTCTTCCCTGTACACGCCCATATCATCGCAAAGCAGGCCATGCATCCTTATGT
>CAZRDD010000515.1:0-3916 GCA_964598675.1 uncultured Parafilimonas sp. | reverse complement strand
AACTTGTTGCCGTGCCAGGCCGTGGCCAGCGGGCCAGTTTCGGCATTGTGGCCATTGTACCTCGGCGCTTTAGACCATGTATACTTTGAAGTAAAATCGGTATTATTTAAGTGCTGCGAAGGCATAGGCTCCGGCATGGGCTCACTCCAGGGGTGGGTAGCAGCATAATCCTCATACCAACTGTGGGTTACGTGTTCTTTTACATTTAAATGGTCAAACGGGTGATAGCTGCTGCCATCGTAAAACCCGCTGGGGGAAATGAGCGCATCATTGCGTCCCTCAATGGTGGGGTGGTTGTACTTATCCTTATGCAGAAAAGTACCAAAGGCAATAAACTTGCCTATGCCCTGGCCAAATTTATCAAGGCCAAACTCCTTGCCCACCCTTAAAAAAAGGCCCAGGTCGCTGTTACGGTGGCTTTCGTTTTCGTCCAGCCAAACCATGAGTTCGTCCCAGCTTTGTATTTGCATGTAGCGCTCGATGCTGCAGCCAAGCCAAACAGGTTCAAGCCAGTCGTTTTTAAACTGGTTTAAAATGGCGTGAGCGCGGGTAACATCTTTAAGCGTAGGGGCGCACATTACCCCGCCAGGCACCATATAACTGCTGTGCGGCCATTGGCCGCCAAAAATGGCATATATCTCTACCGGCTTGCTGCTTGCTGCCAGCCCCGCCTGGAAGGAACTGCCTACAAAAGCAGCCCAGCGCCTTACCACCTCATCGTACAAAGGTTTATTGGAAAATTTTTTATTGGCGAGGTCGGTCGCAAAAATGGCATAAAACCAACGGGGGTTACTTTGAAGGCTCTCACTGGCCTGGCCAATAGCCCGCAACAATAAGGCATTGGGAGGTAACGTGGTTTTCCAGATAGTATCCAACGCAGCAGAGGCGCAATACAGGTGCGAGCCACCGCAAATACCGCATACACGCGGGGTAACCAACAGGCCCGACATAGGGTCTTTACCCTGCAATATTTTCTCAAAGCCGCGAAACATGGCGGCCTGGGTATGGGCACGGGTTACCACACCGTTTTCCATATACACATTCACATCAAGGTCGCCTTCTACGCGCCCCACAGGTGAAATATTCAATTCTCTGGTAACCATATTGTTTATGTTTTACAAAGGCGTTTATTATACTGACAAGCTGTTTGGCTGATTTTTTCCATCCGGCTAAGCTTTTTAAGGCATAACTGCAATAGCACTAAAGCTTACTTGCTTACTTCAAACTGTTTTTTATCTATACCTATTGCTTTACCCATGCCCGACTTAAAATAATGCCCCAATCTGCTTTCGCCAACCGGAACTTCTTTAGGTAAAAGCCCTAAATATTTAAATGTTTTAAATATGCTGCCTTTTGCAAGGTCGTGGTGCGGAAAACCCGGCTCAGTACACCCCAGGCAGGGGTGATTAGCCCTCGTTTTAGAGGAATGACGGTTCCAAAGTATGCGGTTACAACTGGCATGGGTCATGGGGCCACGGCAACCTACCTCGTAAAAAAGGCAGCCGCCACGCTTGCCAAAGCTACCGCTTACCTTCTCGTTAAACGCCCTTGCATTGGTACAACCTGTTTGCACAAAATCGCTGAAAAAAGTGGTTGGGCGCTGGTAACTGTCAATCAGCACATCTTTTACCCGGCCTGTTGAAATAGCCACCAAAATTTGTGTAATCCAGTCGGGGTGCGCCGGGCAGCCGGGAATATTTATGACCGGCATGCCTGCTTTCGATATAAAATCAACCCCCAAATAACCGCCTTTCTCTTTTTTGTGATATTGCAGGCCGGTGCTGTCGGTGGGGTTTGGCGGTACCGCAGGTATGCCGCCCCAGCTTGCGCAATCGCCAATGGCCACCACATATTCGGCCACAGCTGCCAGCTCTTTCACCCAATCCTGCATGGGGCGTTCGCACAAATAATTCATGGTGCCACGGCCTTTGGGGCCGCGGATTACGGTGCCTTCAAAAACAAAAATGTCTATATGTATTTTGCCAGCAACGCAATCGTTTAAAATATGGGTTACCTGCTCACCTATTTCAAGGGCCATGGAGGGGTGCCAAACAATGTTTATACCAAAATCGGTTACCAGCTCAATAACCGTTGGCTGCTGTGCATTTAAAAATGATATGGTATTACCGCTGCATGCCCCACCCTGCAACCATAAAACATTTGCCATAGCAAGCGGATATATTTGGTTTATAAATGTTGTTTTGCAAGCCCTTTTTAAAAACCATTATACTACAATCGTTAAAAAACAGTATTTACAGCCTGTATTTTGACTATAAAAATTGGTTACCGCCCTGTAAAAGCGGGGTCAATAGCTGTTGCGTACTCAGCAATGCCCTTCTCCGTAAAATAAAGTACAATATACCCCCAAAGCCTTTTTCGGTAAGCATTCTCAGTAAGCGTGCCTTTGCCGTTTATCTGGTTTTCTTCCGGCATAAAAAACATCAACAGCCATAAATTAGAGGCTATGTTTTTTATGTTGGCGCTGCTTTGTAACAACCGCTGTTGCTGGTACAGGTCGAGGCGGCGCTCAAGCTGCAATTTTATTTTATTGAAAAGCGGCTGTAACGAGTTGTATTGCACCGGAAAATTTCTTTTTATCTCCAGTATATCGTAGTTAAAAAAACGGTACTGGCTGCAAAGCCTGTAAAACTCCTTCAGAAAAAAATCAAGGTCATTTAATACAGCATATTTGCCATACTGCCTCAGCAGGTCCTGCAGGGTGTTAATTACGTTGGTAATAAGCGATTCGGTAATGGCTTCCTTATTATTGAAGTGATAGGCAAGGTTGCCCACACTTATGCCCGATTCGTCTGCAATTTGTTGTAAGCGTACATTACTGATGCCATTCTCGTTAAACAACTGCAACGATGCATCTAATATTTTTTGTTTTGTATCTGCCACGCGTGTTTTATGGTTAGTTTGTACAAAGGTTTAAATCATTTATAGTTACAGTAAGCGTACCCCGCTGGTCTTTGGCCGCCTGCCGTAACATGTAGTGCGATGCTGTTTTGGCTTTCGCCTCGCTGTAACACCTTATAATTTTTCGCACAATCAATTGAAGCGGCTTTTTATGGTTCGCAAAAGTAAAAAACACTTCCCATCCGCCCTGTTTGTAGTTGATGGTATCAATCACTGCTGTATCTGCCAGCCACCAGTCATTACGCAAAAAAGCCAGGTTCTCCGTGCCTGCGGGTTTTTCTGTAAAGTGCTGGTTATCTAAAAAACACAGCATTACATTGTACGCCTCATCATCCAGCACCTGCTCCATTTGAAAAATTTTTCTAAAATTAGCAAAAACTATTCAGGCACGAAAAAATTTAGAGGGCCTCTTTTTTGGAAATAATATCGCGAACAATACTGGCGCTTTCGTAGTCTTCTTTTTCAAGTAAATTCGACAGTATATCGTACAACTCATCCAGCGCGTATTGTTCCAACTGCCCCCTTTTGTCCGAAAAAATTTTACCCCTTACTGGTTCATCAACAGCCAGTTGTACCAAAACCGCCTCCTCAATAAAAATACTGCATTTTTGCCTGATAGCCAACGCCAGCGCATCGGAAGTACGGCTGTCAATTTCCTGCAAATTGCCATTGCAATCCCTAACCACAATTACCGAAACGTAAGTGTTATTAAGGATGCCGCAAATTTTAATACTGTCAAGCGTTGCCTTTAACGCAGAAAGCGTATGCAAAAAAAGGTCGTGTGTAAGCGGGCGAACCGGCTGCATCTGTTCCAGCGCTACAGCTATAGACTGTGCCTCCTGCAGGCCAATGATGATGGGCAACCTGCGGGTGCCCTCTGCATCCTGCAACACAACAACAAAATTGCCCTGGCTGGTGGTGCTGGCGTTTAATGCAACGATATTTAGTTCAATGTGTTTCTGAACCCTGTACTCCAAATATCCCACTATTATCGTTC
>CAZRDD010000514.1:0-3929 GCA_964598675.1 uncultured Parafilimonas sp. | reverse complement strand
CGATGCCCTGAAACGCTACCAACCCACCAGGCTGGCATAATAGTCTGTAAACGTAGAAAGCCCTGTACGTGGCTGCCCAAGCCAAAAGGCTGGTTCTATAAGGCCAACAACACCAGCATCTGCCATAGCCTGGTAATCGTCAGTAGTTCTAGAGGTCATGTGTACATGGGGATCAAAAAAACGCATTCCTTTTATCCGCTCCTGGTAAAAGGCTACATCCATACCCGGGTGCAGATCTTTTTCGGTAAGGTCATTACTACAACACATATCATTATTATTTGTGGCTTACGCCGAAGGAAAATTAAATTTAATTGGCCAATGCTTTTTCTGCCAAAATATTCCAGGTTAAATGGCCTGCATCAATTGCGCGTTTCATTTCAGGTAAACGTTCCAGCAGTTCTTTTGCAGGTGGATATGAACTGTCGTTGCATGCAAGTGCAGCCGCTTCCCGCTCAAGCGGGTCTGCTGAAGTTGATATTTTTTCAATATCCTTAAATATCTGTTCATCAATAAACTTGCCAACGCACCGCCATAGCTGAGGGGAAAATGTTCTTGATGCCGCCCATCTTTCATGCGCAAAATACGAAAGTGCTTTTGCAAGAGTAATATTAGCCCTTTTATCCAGCCCTGTAATTAAATGCACGGGCTTTTCGGTGAAAATTGCTTTTAATACCAGTTGGTTCCAGGCGCTCTCGTTCAAGTGGTCGGCGGGGTAGGCATTATTACACATAATTGCCTGAAGCACATCGCCAATGTTACTTCTTATCCCATCTGCACACTTTGCGGTCCAATGTTCGGGGTAGGGCAAATAAGGCAGCGCGGTATAAAGCGCCACAAGCTCATTAACTTCCGCTCCTTCAAAAAGTATTTCAACATGCCTGGTGTATGTTAATTTGTCTTCGTGCGCAATATTCATGAGAAGCCATATACGCGCAAGCTTGTCAATCTTCCATTCTTCTATTACCGGTATCAACTGTCTTTGTTCAGCAGTAAGTTTTATTGAAGCTTTGCCTGTTTTACGGGGTATGCGTGTAAAAGTTGATGCTGTAGCTTTACTGTCATTTGCAATCATAGAAAGCCAGTTCCATACATCTTCGGTAAGATTATTTTTCAATATTTCTTCAAACAACACTTTGGCCTGCTCTGTAAATGTAGTAGTCATAATAAGCTTAATCGTCAATGGCGTTAGAAAATGCAGTACACAATGGGTCGCAAGCTAAGTAAATTCCATCAAAACCTGTAACGCGATTTTGTTCATATTTACCAGCTGTTATTGGCAAAAAATAACATTTTTAAAATGTACCGGCAAACGGTGTTTTTAAAGTCAACAATTTTTAGCGGTAAAAAAAATTCAATGAATATGTCGTGTTTCTTTTCAGGTTGAAAATCCCTGCTTTACAAACAGGGTAATCAGTTTAGTAAAAAATAATAGGTAGAAGAAAGAATATTACTTAGAAATATACAAATTGCAGGTTTAACATTTTCTTAGTAAAATAGGCTCAATTAAACAAACTTGTAGATAAGAAATAAGTGCAACTGGCTTTTTCAGAAGTAATTACCAAAAAATAAGGATTGCAATAATGCAATCCTTACGACCGTGAACCGGATTGGACTCAAACCAATGACCTGCTGCTTAGAAGGCAGCTGCTCTATTCAGCTGAGCTACCGGTCCGTTTTAAAAAGAAGAACATGTTGCTTAACAACGTGGTGGGGTTTTGCTGAAACATTCACTTTCCACCTGCTCTTTTTTTCTGCGGCTGCAAAAATAAATGTTAATTAGCAGTAAACCAAACTGAATAATGCAGATATTAGTATTCCTTTTCACACCATTAAAACCTAACGCTATGCCAGTAACCAAATTTACACTGCTTATCCTTAAAATTTTCATGTATTCGGCGCTGGTAAGTACGGCTGTTTTTTTTATTTGGGTGTATATAAATGCCGGTATAGTAAATTTTATGTTGCCTGCGGATATGCATATTGTGCCTACTTTAAGCGGTTCGGCGGTTTACGGGGTGTACACCGGGCTGCAGTTAAGCCTGTTTTTTACCACGTTCACGCTGCTCATTATACGGCTCAGTATTTTTTCGGGCACTATCCTAACCATGCGCGATATTATCCGCTACTATAAAAAATTCATCCTTTCAAGCTTACTGGTAACCGGCATTTTGGTATGTTCGCTCTGCGTTTACTTTTCTCATTACTCGCAAAACCGTGGCGATATTGCCAAAGGGCTGATAAGTGCAGATGCAGTAACGTATGCCATGCCCTGTTTCTGGCTGATATTAACCGTGGCATTGTACCGGAACTACCAATTAAAACTGAACGAACCTGATGGAAGTAAAGATAGAAGCTGGCTGGAAGGACAAATTGAAAAATGAGTTTTCTAAAGGCTATTTTCAGCAGATAGCAGCCTATTTAAAAACGGAGAAAGCTCAGGGTAAAACCATTTACCCGCCCGGCGCACTTATTTTTAACGCGTTTGATAAAACGCCTTTTGATAAGGTTAAGGTGGTTATACTGGGGCAGGACCCCTACCACGGCCACGGCCAGGCGCATGGGCTATGTTTTTCGGTGCAGGATGGTGTGCCCCCGCCCCCATCGCTGGTAAATATTTACAAGGAACTAAACACCGATATAGGCATGGCCATACCCCTAACAGGTAACCTTACCAAGTGGGCAGAACAAGGGGTGTTTTTGCTGAATGCCATACTAACCGTAAGGGCCAATGAGCCTGCCAGCCACTCCAAAATAGGCTGGATGGATTTTACCAATGCCGTTATTAAAAAAATATCCGATGAAAAACAGGGCGTTGTTTTTTTATTGTGGGGAAGGTTTGCGCACGAAAAACAAGTGCTGATTGACGAAACCCGCCACCATGTTTTAAAGGCCGCCCACCCATCGCCTTTAAGTGCGCACAACGGTTTTTTTGGATGCAGGCATTTTAGCAAAACCAATGAACTGCTGGTAAAACGCGGCTTAGACCCCATTGACTGGAGCCTGGGTTAACCAAAACAATCGCTGTAAAAGCGTTGCAGTTAGCCATTGCATACCTTTGTTTGGGGGTACTTACTGTACCTTTGCGGCCTATATTTTAACAGGAAAACGGATATAATGAAACTACTTCGCGAAATTGCTGGCAGGCTTTGGGCTGTTTGGGCGTTACTGCTGTTTATAAGCACACTGTTAATTTTTGTGTGGTTTTACCTTATCTGTTTTTTAATGAAGGAGCCCCGCGCGGCCCGGTGGCACCGGTCGGTTTCAAGGGTTTGGATGACTATTTTTTTAAACCTTACCGGTTGCCCTATTAAAATTGTTGGCAAACAGCACTTTAAAAAAGGCGAAAACTATGTGGTGGTATGCAACCACAACAGCCTGATGGATGTACCCGTTACCACCCCTTTTATGCCCAATGCCAATAAAACAATCGCTAAAAAGAGCTTTGCCAAAGTACCCATTTTTGGCTGGATATACAGCGCAGGCAGTATACTGGTTGACCGTAAAAGCGACAAAAGCCGCCGCGACAGTATTATACAAATGAAAAAGATACTTTCCATTGGCTTGGATATGGTTATTTACCCGGAGGGTACGCGCAACCGCACCGGCCAGCCGCTGAAGAGTTTTTACGATGGGGCTTTTCGCCTGTCTACCGATACGGGTAAAGCCATACTGCCCTGTGTGCTGTTTAACACCCAAAAGGTACTGCCGCCGCACAAAGCCTTTTTTATGCTGCCGCACAGGCTTGAGATGCATTTTTTGCCCGCTGTAAGCAGTACCAATATTACCTCTGCAGAACTAAAGGATAAAGTATTTAGGATAATGTGGAATTATTACGAAGCAAACCGGTAACGGCAACCATTGTATAAAAATGGCAATTTTGAGTATACCTGCAAAAAAGTGGCATTTTAGTTTACTAACAGCCTGCCTGG
>CAZRDD010000513.1:0-3940 GCA_964598675.1 uncultured Parafilimonas sp. | reverse complement strand
CCAGTGCGTGCTGCTGGCAAACGGCTTTTACCCTGTCAAACTCATTAAAATCGTAACAACTGCCGCCACCCCTGTTGCCTGTGTTTTCCAGCGATACCAGCCTGCTGTACGCCTTGTGTACATCGGCAGGGTTGTTAATGCTTTCCAGCACCTGTGCAGCGGTAATCCGGCCCCTGTCGCCATCCACCAGCTTTACTGAGCAGCCCGCATTAAACCCAATGCCGCCGCCCTCGTACTGGTAAATGTGCGAGAGTTTATCGCAAATAATTTCGTCGCCCGGCTGGGTATGGCATTTAATGGCAATCTGGTTGGTCATGGTGCCGCTGGGGCAAAATATGCCCGCTTCCATACCAAACAAGGCCGCTGTTTTAGCTTCAAGCTGGTTAATGGTGGGGTCTTCGCCAAAAACATCATCGCCCACCTCAGCCTCAAACATGGCTTTTAACATGCCGGGGGTTGGTTTGGTAACAGTATCGGAACGGAGGTCTGTAATCATACCGGCGAAGATAACTATGGCCAGCGTAAACATGGCCGCGCTGTTGAATATTTTGTGGGGAGGGGCGATGGTATTAAACCGATTGCTTACCCTGTTTAGCGTTTATACAGTTGGGGGTGCAGCAGGTATTTACCATATAAAAGCGTGTAACCAAAAGCATGCTAATGCAAACGCATTGGTATTTGCCCGGCTACCTAACCAGTACCACGCTGCCCTTGGCCTTTTGGGGCGGCCCGCCTGCAAACTGGTAGTTAACCAGGTACACATAAGCACCAGGCGGGCAGGCCGTGCCGTTAAAGCTGCCATTCCATTTATCGGCTGGGTTTTTAGTGTTGAAAACCAGTTGCCCAAAGCGGTTATATACCATACACTGGTAGCGTAAAAAATTGCAGTAGGCTAAGGGGCGAAAGCTGTCGTTAAGATTATCGCCATTGGGGGTAAAAATATCTGGCACAAACAGTTTGCAGTTGCTGTTGATGGCGGTATCGCAATTGTTTATGGTAATGCTTTGCAAAACAGTATCGTTGCCGCAGCCAAGCTGCATGGCTGCGCTAACAAGGTAACTGCCCGGGGCGGCAAATATGTGCGTGGTGCTAACGCCAGTGAAGGTGTTGCCGGTGCCGCTGGCGGGGTCGTTAAAGTTCCAGGTTACGCCGTTTACCGGCCAGGCAGATTTTACCAAAAAGCTGTCTGGCACACCCGCGCAGTTGTTCAGCACACTTATGGTGCCTTTGCAGGGGGCGGCCACATCGCAGTCAACAATGTTTATTGTTTTGTAAATGGTAATCAGCCCGCAACCCAATTCAACTTCTGCACTAACCGTAAACGAGCCTGCGGCTGAATATTTATGCGTGGCAATAATGTTGGTATTGTTAACGTTGCCGCCCAGGGGGTCATCAAAATGCCAGGTAACGGCATTAACCGGGTAAGATGCCTGTATTTGAAAATTGGCACCCTTTTTTAAACAACTGTCGTTAAACAATATTACTGCCGTGCACGATGGTGGCGCACAGTTAACTACTTGTTGTATAAAGGTATTGGTAATTTGCCCGCAGGGCGATTGAATGGTGGCTGTTACGGCATAGTTGCCCACTGCGCTGAATTTGTGTGTGGGGTAAAGAAGAGAAGATGTATTGCTGGCCCCGGTGGTGGGGTCGCCAAAGTTCCAGCTGATGCTGTTGATAACAGCGCCGGTGGTTACAGCAAAAGGTATATTTCTAAGCAGGCAGGTATCACCGGAGCTTATAAGGCTGTTGCAGCAAAGGGCTATGGCCACTGTGCGGCAGTACCTAACGGCAGGCACCCCCGGCCCCACGGGTGTTACGCAAACGGTGTATGCCCCTGCGCCAAGATATTTGTGTACGGTAGCCCCGCCATTGCCGGTATTGGCGGTGGTAACGGTATCGCGGTTGCCGCTTACGGGGTCGCCAAAACTCCAGAAAAGGTAAGGGGCAGTAGTAGTGCCTTCTGCTGTAAAAGTGGCGGTATAGGTATTGCAGGTATCGCCCGTAACTTTTATGCCGGTAATTTGTGCGGTGGCGCACAGGCTGGTTAGCAGCAGCAGTATGGTTACCGGTAATTGTTTCATATTGGCGGTGTTAAGGTATAACAATAGCGCCAGATTGGGCGAAAATGTGCTATGGATTATATGTGTACATTATCAAGTGCTTCAAGTATTATCGCTTGGTGTATCGATTCCCCCCTCACACCATACCCACATTACCAAATCCGCTCATCTCATTCAGCAAATGCTCTCTCAATTCCTTAAAATATTGCGTTGCCAGTAACAGCCTGCTGCCATACCAACTAAACATTTCGCCGTTTACCAGCACCGGTTGTACGCCGGGTAAAAGGCTGCGTAATGCATCGGCGGGCTGCTGCTTAAAAGGGTACGGCTCCGACGATAAAAATACATGGCTGCATTGCAACTCAGCAAGCTGCTGCACCGTAACCTGCGGGTAACGCGGCTCGTTTTCAAAAACATTGGTAAACCCACAGCAGCGCAGCATATCGCCAATAAAAGTGCCGCCCCCGGCAGCCATATAAGGCTGTTGCCAAATAAGGTAGGCCACCCGTATTGTTTTGTACGGGTTGGTAGTGGTATAGGGGTGTTGGCTATGGTTTGTTGCAGCGCTGCCGCCCTCTGCGCGTAATTTGCTAAAAAGGTATTCAATCTGGCTGGCAAGTGACTCTGCCTGTTGTTGCTTGCCGGTTAGCAGGCCCACCTGTGTAACCATGTTACAGGCATCGCGCAGGGTATTAACATCGCTAACCCAAACAGGCACGGTGTTGCGCAAGGCCTCCACCTGGGCGCGCACGTTTTCCTCCTTATTGGCTATCACCAGTTGGGGTGTAAGGGCAAGCACTTTATTTATGTCTATATCTTTGGTGCCGCCCACCCGTGGCTTTTGGGCAAACCAGTGGCGGGGGTGTATGCAGAATTTTGTAATGCCTGCCACTTCATCCTCCAGACCAAGGTAATGCAGCAGCTCCGTTTGCGATGGCACCAGCGATACAATGCGCCTGGGTGGCCATGCCTCAAGTTGTACCACTGCCCCTGTTTGATCTGTTACATTAAACATTTTTTAAAAATAGACTATAATTTTTATGGAAAATGCGGGCCCCCTGCATCTTACCACAAAACCAGGCGTATGAAGTTCAACACCGGGGCTTTCATAATACTGCTTATTGCCACTTTTTTGCTCATCATAGGGTTTAAACACATCAGCAACAGTGCCGTTATAAGGCCTGCTGCGCATCATTATGCTTTTAAGCAGGCGCAGGCGGCCACCGTGGGGCAAATACCGCTGCCCGATGGCTATACGCGCTGTAGTGTGCCACCGGGGGCATTTGCGCAATGGCTGCGCAGCTTTAAGTTGCGCAATAACAACACCGTGTATTTGTACAATGGCCAGCCTGCCGAAAGACAGGATATGCAATATGCCGTGCTTGACCTAACTACCGGCCACAAAAACCTGCAGCAGTGCGCCGATGCTATTATGCGCCTGCGGGCCGAATACTATTTTGCCAGGAAGGAATACAGCAGGATTGAATTTGTTGACGGGAAAAAGAAATACAATTTTGGTGATTACACTGCCAATATAGAGGCCACCAGTGATGCCCATGCTTTGCTGATGGGTTTTTTAGAAAACGTATTTATAAACTGCGGCACCTATACCGTTAACACTATGAGCAACCCTATACCCTTAACCAGCATGCAGCCCGGCGATATGTTTGTAAAAGCAGGGTCGCCGGGCCATGCCATGATAGTGATGGATGTTGCCCAAAACGCTGCGGGCCAAAAAATATACCTGCTTGCCCAAAGCTATATGCCCGCGCAGGATATGCACATAGTGGTAAACCCCGGCAACACTGGCCTTAGCCCCTGGTACCAGGCCAACGATCGCGGTATTATTGTAACCGCCGGTTTTGTGTTTTTTAGCA
>CAZRDD010000512.1:0-3943 GCA_964598675.1 uncultured Parafilimonas sp. | reverse complement strand
AAATACTGTAATTAACAATATTGTAGTGGGCCTTAAAGAAGATACCCAGGCAGGCACCATAACCCTGCACCAATAATATCACTCCATGAACAAGCCATACAAGCCGCGGCCCCTATGCCGTGGCTTTTTTGTTTTTTAAAAACCATACTGCCCCGGCTATTAACAATATTAGCCCAGCCACTGCAAACAGCCAGTGGTGTGTTTTGGTGGCAACCGCATGTGTATCGCCTATTAGTACAAGGTTGGCCCAGTAGGCAGGCTTTTTATAACGCTGTTCCACATTGCTGCTTTGCAGGTAATCCATTTTTGCTTTTTGTAAAGCTTCATCAATGGCATAACCGGCCTGTAAATACTTATGCAGGTGGTTACATATAAATGCTGTGGCAGCATCATCAGCCTTCCATAGCGATGTTACTACACTTTTACAACCCGCGTAAGCAAATGCGCGGGAGAGGCTTATTAAACCTTCGCTGTTTACTAACTGGCCGCTGCCTGTTTCGCAGGCACTTAAAATAGCCAGCCTGGTGTTGGTTAAGTTTAGCTGGTAAATATCAGGCTCGTACAACCGCGCATTTTCGCCGCCATAAAACTGTATATAGCTGTTTAGCGGCAAGGTATCATTAGCCTGGGCATGGGTAGCAAGGTGCAGTACCGGGTAGGCCGTAGCATTGTTTAAAAAGGCAGCGCTGGTTGCAGCGGCATTCATCAGTGCTTTGCCCGGCAGCCCTTCAACCTCTGTGTTTGAAGCAGGTAATACAGGTAAGCCACCTGTGCCGCCAGCAGCAAACGGCGCAACGGAAAGCACATTGTAACGGCTAATGGCGGCACTGCCGGTACTTAAAAAATTACACGAGTACTGGTAGCTTACTGCATACTGTTGCAGCAGCAAACTGCCGCTGCTGCTGCTTAGCACCTCAAAGGGCACATAGCTAAGCTCGTTATGCGGTATAATAATAAGCCGGGTTATGCCTGTAAGTTTATCGGCTACCGGCGCAATAAGCTGTTTGTATAATGCGCCTGCGGTATAGGCAAAAATCTTATTATCTGCCCCCTCGCCCAAATGTAACTGTGTGCTTAACGCAGCAATATTGGCTGTTAGTGTACCATCCGTTTTCTCTTTTACATAACCCACCTGGTTGCCGGTAATATAAAAGCAAACTAAACTGCTGCCTGTTAAATAATAACTTAGTATAGCACTGTTAGTGTTAAGCACATTTTGCTGTATATTTTTTAAAGGCAGGGCACTGGCAGCATATTTTAGCCTGCTGTAATTGGTGTTATCGTTTAATTGCTGTTGCACATGGGCAAGCCTTATGGCTGCCTCCTGCAACTGTTGCTGTAAGGCAGTAACTTGTTCAACACCTGTGGCCTGGGTTAATTGCAGGTCTGCATTATTAAGCCTGGCCTTCAGGCTTTTTTCTTCGGCCAGTAATTGTACAGGCATGCCTTTAATATTACCCAGCGCAGCATCTGTAACATTTATTTGTAAAACAGATGCCTTGCTGCCCTCCACATAAGCAAACACTTGTTGCAATAGTTTTTCGTCTTTGGTGTGCTGGTACAACTCAAGCCCGGTTTCAATAGCTGCTTTATATACTTTTTCTACATTTTTCTTTAAAAATAATTTTGAATCGTCTGTACCATACGTTTTTTCCATATAGGCCGATAATGCCAGTGCCGATTTATAAGCATTAAAGGCATTTGCAAGCCCATTGGTTTGCCCATTGCCCTGCAACGCCAGGTAAGCACCAGCCTTTGCAGCAATAGTGCTGAACAAAAAATAAAAATGGTTAAGGCTGTTAAATACAACCGGGTTAGCAGATGGCAGCGTATCAGTAAAACCGGGTGCTGAAGCAAGTATAGCTTTATGGTAGTATATAAGCGCGTTGCGTGGCTGCTTTTTAAGCATGGCAACATCGCCATACAATTTAAGGGTATTGGCATAATCGGGGCCCTGCTGCAATACTTTGGTGTTATAAACATTTAGTGCAAGCCGTACATTAGCCATTGCATTGCCGGTATCCTGCAGTAATAAATAAGCGCGGGCAAGATCGTTGTAACGTGTGGCACTTTTATAGTTGGCCTGTTTAAGATAAGTAATGGCGGTTACAGCATCACCTTTATCAAGGTAAGTAACCCCTATATTATGCAGCAGTTCGTTATGATAAAAACCATAGGGCAGCAGTGCGGTATAAATATGTAAAGCCTGGTTATACAATTGCAGCTTTCGCCAGGCCGATGCAATATTGTTTTTATAGTTTACAATAAAAAAGGCATTACCAGGCTGCAAAGTATCCAGCATTGACAGTGCTTTTGAAAAATAATAAACACTGCGTTTATAGTCGCCTGCCTCGTAGTACAAAACCCCTGTTTTGTTATATAGCCTTTCCGCTTCGCTTAAGTGCGGGTACAGCTGCAAAAGTTGCTCAGCCTGCTTATAACAGTATAAGGCAGAATCAGGATTGTAAGTGTTATAATAGCTGCTGCCTGCAAAAAGCCAGGGTACAAAGCTTAGTGAATCGTGCAGGCTGGCAGTAGCATTGTTAATTTTTACAGCGGCCAAAAACTGCCGTGTGGCCAGGCTGTCTTTTTTAAAGGATGATAATAAAAAGCCGCATTTTATATAGCTGTCAAACAAAAGGCTGTCGTTTGCGCGCATTGTAATAAGCTGTTTTATTACAGCCTGGTATTTTAGCAGTGCCGCACTGTCTGTGGCTGGTGTAACGCTTTCGCTGGTGTACAATTTTTCAGCATCGTTGTAAAGCTGCTTATAGTTGTACGCCTTGCCATTTAACTGGCTAAAAACCACGCAGGCAAAAACAGCAAATAAAGCAAACAAAAGCGCACGGTAAAACATGCAATAAAGGTAACGAGTTACCCGGTATGCCTGTAGTATTTTATAATCAGGGGGATGGTTAGCGGCCAACGATAAAAATACAAGGCGGCCTTGGCTTGGCTGCTTTTTGCCTTACCGCTGCCGAAGGCACAGCATTACTTGAAGCAGTTAAAAAAGTACCCTGGCGGGAGGCAATAATATCTTTGGCCTCCTGGGTTATATCTGCCATTGATGTAAAGTAGAACAGCTTAATGGTAAGTTTGTTCTTTGATTTACCGCTTTTATCATCAATTTTATACTCCAGGTCAAATAGTTCGCTGCGGCCGTTTTCGGGGCTTTCGCCAAACACTTTGTTTCTAACAGTTTGTGCAAGGTTTATACCGCCTGAACCTGGCAAAACATTGCAGCCTTTACTGTTACAACCCCCGCCCAAATCAAATTTGCTATCCCCTCCGCTGCCAGGCACTTCATTAACTTTCAAAGTATTATACAGCGGTTTAGCAATTGAATCATCCGTATTTAAATTATAAAACCCATCGGCGTAATTAATGCCTGATAAAGTAATAAAAGCGCTCAAAGTATCTGTTGAGTTTTCCGGCACAAAAGTTACCATGTATTTTAAGCCCGTTTCGCTGGTGGCAAGGTTTATTTCGCCGGTGGTGGCGTTAATATCCAGCCCCAATGGAAAACCGGTAAATGTGCCCGCTACATCTGTTACCGGTTTAATAACCTGGCTGCTGTTACCATTAATGTACACAACTGAATCGCTGTAATGAAACACGTGCGTAACGGGTGGTACCGTGGTGTTTCCGGCAGCATCTTTATTACATGCAAAAAACGCGGCTATGCAAAAAAGAGCAATAAAATGTATTATGTAACGTGTGGTAGTGTGCATATTTCCTTTTGGTAAACCCTGATAAGCACGATGTAACTGCAAAAGAAGATTTTTTTTGGCAATAACCCTTACTTTAACCAGTTTTTAATAACGCTTGCATCAAATCACTTTCACCAACACAAAAAAAAGCAGCCACTTGCGTAACTGCTTCTCTTTTAGTGCCCCGGAACGGAGTTGAACCGTTACGACCGTTGCGGGTCACAGGATTTTAA
>CAZRDD010000511.1:0-3950 GCA_964598675.1 uncultured Parafilimonas sp. | reverse complement strand
TGAATGGGCTAAAGGCTATGGTTGGGCCGATACGGCTGAAAAAAGGCCCGTTACCGTAAAAACACTTTTTCAGGCGGCATCCATCAGCAAATCGCTTAACGGTGTAGGGTTGATGAAGCTTGCGCAGGATAAAAAGATTGACCTTTATGCTGATGTAAACCAATATCTTACCACCTGGAAGTTTCCATACGACAGCATTGCCGGGAATAAAAAAATTTCAGTAGCCAACCTGCTAAGCCATACCGGCGGGCTTACGGTGCATGGGTTTGCCGGCTATGAGCAGGGGGATAGTATCCCCTCCATCACGCAGGTGCTTGATGGTGCAAGTCCTGCAAATTCACCCGCTGTCCGTTCCGAAGCAGCGCCAGGTGTTAAATCGGTTTATTCGGGCGGGGGCATCACCATATCGCAACTGGTGTTAACAGGTGTTACCGGCCAGCCGTATGATGGCTGGATGCATAAAAATGTGCTGCTGCCCCTGGGTATGGCAAGCAGTTCCTGTACGCAGCCGCCGCCACAAAGCAGGCAGCCATTGCTTGCTACCGGCTACAAAGCCTGGGGCGAGGCCATTAAAGGCAAATACCATATTTACCCGGAGCAGGCTGCCGCCGGCTTATGGACCAACCCAACGGATTTAAGTAAATACATTATTGAAACCCAGTTGAGTTATGCAGGCAGCTCTGCCAAAGTATTATCGCAGGCCAGCACCCGCACAAGGCTTACCCCCTATATTGACAGTAATGCGGCCCTGGGCGTGTTTGTAACAAAGCGGGGTGATGATACCTGGTTTTCGCATGGTGGGGCCAATGAGGGGTTCAGGAGCCAGTATTACGGTGATATTAAAAACGGCGATGGTGTGGTGGTAATGGTTAACTCCGACAACGGGGGCATTTTACAGGAAGTGGTTAACAGTGTTGCTACGGTTTACAACTGGCATGGGTTTTATAACCCGGCTAAAAAAACAGTGATAGCCTTACCAGAGGCAACTGCAAAACGGTATGTTGGCAAGTACCTTTCCAACGGCGACACCATAAAGGTATTCTTAAACAACGGCCGCCTTTTGCTGGATGGCGGAGAAGGCATCTGGAAAATGTATTTTACTACCGAAAAAGATTTTTTTGTGTACGAAACCCAGGCGGCGCTAAGCTTTATAACAAACCAGGAGGATAAGGTAACCGGCTTTAATATTGATAACCGGCTTATTGCTAAAAAAATAGAATAACACCTGCCTTTGGGTAAAATAAAAACACGTTTTAAGCTACCGCTTAAAACGTGTTTTTTTATGTATAAAATGTAACTGTGCTGTTGCTGGTTATTTAACCACTGTTGTTTTGTAATTAACTGTATTGGCGCTAAAATAACCCAAAGCGTTATTGCTTATGTTGCTAACAGGGTTGCTTGGTGTTGACGACTGAAAACCATTGGCATCTGCGGCTTGCTGCAGGGTGTTAAAATAGTTGTATACTGCTTTATCAGTACAATTCATTTGCAGGGTTAGTACATCGCCAGCTTTTAAATACGCGCTGTCAGTAAATAGTTGCCTGGCAATATACTTACCGTCCGACAGGCGGTCGTCCATCACAAACTCCTTGTTTAACGATTTGCCATTAATGTATTGGTGAAAGGTATAATAGTTGCTTATACCAGCAGGGTCCTGAAAATTGGGTACTGCATTTATTTGTAGTTTGCCAAAATTTGTGTTGTGCTGAAACCCAACGGAATCAAGCGTTACGGGCTGTGGCATAACCGAGGTGGCAGTGTAGGTGGATGCGCCCGTTGTAACATCTAACCGGTAGGTATGGCCCGGAATGCCCTGCGGTAAATTGCGTGTAGCATACACGCCCGAATCTGTTTCGGTTAATGTTTCTTCTGTGCCAGCAGTAACATCGGTAATTATTACTGTAGCTCCGCTTACAGGGGGAAAGGTATTGCTGTCGCTGAATTTTACTGTTTTTGTAAGGCTTATATGGTAGGGGCCGGGGGCATTGGTTACACTGCCTTGTATAACTATTTGCGGGCTTGCATTAGTAAGGCTTACATCAATTACTTTTTTGCAGCAAAAAAATGCAGGCATTAAGAGCAGTAATAAATATAGTTTTATGTTGAGTGATTTCATAACATTAAAATTTAAAATTGTAAGTAACGGATGGCACCCAGCGGAACAGTGCTGTTTGTACAGCCTGTGTTTTGGTGGCATCGTTCGGGTCGTTTTGAAAGGCAATGCTGTAAGCGTTTTCGCGCCCGTACGCGTTGTACAGGGAGAAGGTCCAGCTGCTCTCAAACTTCTTTGTTTTTTTGGCAATAACAGTAGCCGCAAGGTCTAACCGGTGGTAGGCAGGCATGCGGTAAGCATTACGCTGTGTATAGTAAAATACTGTTTGGCCATTAATATCATATTTGCCATTGGGAAAAGTTACAGCGTTGCCTGTGTTGTATACCCAGTTGGCCGACAGGGTCCATTTTTTACTGGCCTGGTAAATACCCACTATCGCAATGTTATGTGTTTGGTCCTGCTTGGCCGGGTAGTATTTATCGTTGTTAATGCCATTAATCTTTCTTTCGGTACGCGATAAAGTGTAGCTAATCCAGCCGGTTAATTTGCCTTCTTTTTTCTTTACAAAAAACTCTGCGCCATAGGCCCTGCCTGTACCAAACAACAACTGGCTTTCCACGTTTTCGTTGGCCCTTAACTGTGCGCCGTTTTTGTAGTCAATCTGGTTTTGCATGTACTTGTAATAAATCTCTGTACTAAACTCGTACCTGTTACGGCTAAAGTTTCTAAAATAACCAAGCGATACCTGGTCGGCAATCTCCGGCTTTACATTAAGGCTGCTGGGTATCCAAAGGTCTGTAGGGCTTGTAGAAGCTGAGTTTGACAGCAGGTGCAGGTTTTGTATGTTCCTGGTATATGCTGCTTTAACCGAACTGTTCTCGTTAAGCTGGTACGAGGCTGAAAAACGTGGCTCAAGGTTAAAATACGTTTTTGCAATTTTACCGCTGCTGTAGTGCGCAGTATCAATGGTGTTGCCTGCGGTATCGTAGCTGTAAAAATTGCCTGGCCCCATTATACTAAATGCTGAAACGCGCAACCCGTAGTTTATGTTAAGCTTTTCGGTAGCAGAAACATTATGGCCTATGTACACCGCGTTTTCAAGCGCATACTTGCTTTGCAACGTTTGCGAGTTAAAGCTTGAGCTGGCCGATGCATCAACCACACCCGGCGAAATGGTATGGTAAATGGTATTGAAGCCAAAGTTTATTTTGTTGTTGGAGTTAAGGTAATACTGAAGGTCTTCTTTAAGTGAAAGGTCTTGTATTTTTGATTTGATAAGTATGTTATTGGTGCCTGAGTTTATTTTAATGTTGTAACTGTAGTTGCTGTATATAAGCGATGTGTTTGAAAACAGTTTGCTGTTAAAAACATGGTTCCAACGTGCGGTGCCGGTAGCATTACCGTAGTCAATACCAAAGGTGTTGCCAAAACCAAGGTTATCGCTGCCAAAATACCCCGAAAGGTAAACGCGGTTTTTGGCATCAATACGATAGTTGCCCTTTATGTTAACATCGTAAAAATAAATGCTGTTGTTGTTTATGGAGGAGTCTTTGGAGAGCTTCAAAAACATATCGGCATACGTACGCCGGGCACTGATGGTAAAAGAGCCTTTGTCTTTTACAATAGGCCCTTCCACATTAAGCCTGGAGGAAATAAGCCCTACGCCCCCGCCAACATGATAATCCTTGTTGTTGCCATCGTTCATTTTAATATCCACTACTGATGACAGCCTGCCGCCGTACTCGGCGGGCATACCGCCTTTGTAAAGGGTAAGGTCCTTAATGGCATCGGAGTTAAAGGTGGAGAAAAACCCTAAAAGGTGCGATGCGTTGTACACCGTGGCCTCATCTAACAAAATAAGGTTTTGGTCGGCCGCGCCGCCACGTACATAAAAACC
>CAZRDD010000510.1:0-3966 GCA_964598675.1 uncultured Parafilimonas sp. | reverse complement strand
GCCTGCAATTAATTAAAGCCGCCAAACAGGCCGGGCTTGATATTACCTGCAGCGTTACCCCCTACCACCTGTTTTTTTGCGATGAAGACCTGCTTACGTACGATACCAACCTTAAAGTAAACCCTCCGCTGCGCACCCGGCAGGATATGCTGGCCCTGCACGAAGGCGTTACCAGCGGCCTGGTTGATTGCGTAGCCAGCCACCACATACCCCAAAACTGGGACAATAAAACCTGCGAGTTTGAGTATGCAAAAAATGGCATGCTTGGTCTGCAAACGGCTTTTTCAACCGTTAACACCGCTTTACCGGGGCTTACTGAGCAAGATATTGCCCGTTTGTTTGGGCTTAATGCCAGGCAAATATTTAACCTGCCCGCAGCAGTAATTGCAGAGGGTGCTGTGGCAGAATTAACATTCTTTAATAAACAGGAAACCTTTGTTTTGCAAAGGGAAGATATCCTTAGCAAATCGCATAACAGCCCGTTTATTAATGTGCCTTTGCAGGGTAAAGTGGCAGGTATATTACATAAAGGCCAACTGGTGCTTAACAAATAAATTGTATGGAAGCAACAACAGCAGGCAATATAACAAGCCATGTTACAAAAGGGTTTATATTGGCTGTAATACTCATTATATACTCCATTACAGGCCACCTGGCAAACCTTTTTAAGTACGACTGGTTTGTAATGGAAGGCGTTGGCATTTTTGTAGCCGGGGTAATATGGGGCGTTATTAACCATGCCGGGCAAATGAAGGGTAATGTAACCTTTCAAACCCTGCTGGTGCATGGTTTAAGGCTAACCGCCGTATTTACCTGTTTGTATTTTGTATATACGCTGCTGGAGGTGTATGTGTTGTTTCCGCATTACCTGGATGGTTTGGTGAAGGAAATGGCCCTGCGCACTGCAAACGCGGGCAAGATTGACCAGGATAAATTTGACGAAAATAAAAACGAGGCCCGTAAAGTATTGGCCACCATGCGTTTTGCCGGTATGGTAATGGGGCCTATGATAATAGGTTTGCTGGCTACCATGCTGGGCGGCGTACTGGCAAAAAAAAATCCACAGGCATCAACCGTTCAACAATAACTATAAGTACATGCAACTTTCCATTGTAATACCCTTGTATAACGAAGATGAATCGCTGCCGGAACTGTGCGAGTGGATAGCCCGCGTGGTAAATACCCATAAGCTCACCTACGAGATTATACTGGTAGATGATGGCAGTACCGATAACAGTTGGGAGGTTATTGAGGAACTTAGCACTAAGAACGAGCATATAAAGGGTATTAAATTTCAGCGTAACTACGGTAAATCTGCCGCCCTTAACGAAGGCTTTAAGGCTGCACAGGGCGAGGTGGTTATTACCATGGATGCCGATATGCAGGACAGCCCCGATGAAATACCAGAACTGCGCAGGATGATAGTGGAAGATGGCTTTGACCTGGTAAGCGGCTGGAAAAAAGTACGGTACGATAATACCCTTACCAAAAACATACCCTCCAAAATATTTAACGCGGCGGCAAGGCGCACCTCGGGCATAGTGCTGCACGACTTTAACTGCGGCCTAAAAGCTTACCGCAAAAAGGTAATAAAAAGCATTGAGGTGTATGGCGAAATGCACCGCTACATACCCGTGCTGGCAAAATGGGCTGGCTTTAGAAAAATTGGGGAAAAGGTGGTTGAGCACCGCGCCCGCAAATATGGCGTTACCAAGTTTGGGTTCGACAGGTTTGTAAACGGCTTTCTGGACCTTGCAACCATTACCTTTGTAAGCAAGTTTGGCAAAAGGCCCATGCACTTTTTTGGACTGTACGGCACCTTTGCTTTTTTGCTCGGCCTGGGCATATTCCTGTACATTACCATTGTAAAGTTTATTGACCCTGAATATTCCGTTACAAACAAACCACTGTTTTTTGTGGCCTTAACCGCTATGGTAATAGGTATGCAGCTGTTTTTAGCAGGCTTTTTGGCCGAGCTGGTTGCCCGCAACTCAACTGAAAGGAACAACTACCTGGTTGAAAAAAAACTGCGCCTGGCAGGTAACGCATAACCAAAGCACAACATGCAAAAAGTAGTTATTATAGGCCCGGCGCATCCGTTAAGGGGTGGTTTAGCATCGTTTGACGAGCGGCTGGCCAAAGCTTTTCAGCAGCAGGGCGATGAAGTAACCATTTATACCTTCTCCCTGCAATACCCCGGCTTTTTATTCCCGGGTACCACGCAGTATTCGCAGGAGCCTGCACCCGCCGACATTAATATCAAGGTTTGCATCAACTCCATTAACCCGTTAAACTGGTTAAGCGTTGGCAACAAACTAAAAAAATATAAGCCCGATGTTATTGTGGTGCGTTACTGGCTGCCTTTTATGGGCCCCTGCCTGGGCACCATTTTGCGCAGGGCCAAAGCCAACAAGCACACCAGGGTGGTTGCTATTACAGATAATGTGCTGCCACACGAAAAACGCCCCGGCGATAAGCCTTTTACCAAATACTTTCTGGCCGCCTGCGATGCCTTTGTTACCATGAGCGAAAAGGTAATGCAGGATTTACGCCTTTTTACCCAAAAGCCTGCCCAGCAGGTTACCCACCCCCTGTACGATAATTTTGGGCTGCCAGTTAACAAAGCCGAAGCCAGGCAACACCTGGGCATTGCCCCCGAACAAAACATTATTTTGTTTTTTGGTTTTATACGTAAATACAAGGGGTTAGACCTTTTGCTGGAAGCGATTAGCTTGCTTAAACTTGCCCATAATGGCGCAACAGAACACCTGAAACTGCTGGTGGCGGGCGAGTTTTATGAGGACCGCACCACTTATGATGAACTGATTGCCCGGCTTGATATTGCCCCCTGGCTGGTACTGCGCACCGATTTTATTGCAGACAGCGAGGTAAAATATTACCTAAGTGCGGCAGATTTTGTTATACAGCCCTACCGCAATGCCACCCAAAGCGGGGTTACCCCCCTGGCCTATCATTTTGAAAAGCCTATGCTGGTAACCAATGTAGGCAGCCTGCCCAGCCTGGTGCCAGATAAAAAAGTGGGCGTTGTTTGCCAGCCCGATGCAGCATCCATCGCTGCGGGCATAAACCAACTGTACCAATTGGGCGAGGACCATTTTTTGCCCTTTTTGCGGGAAGAGAAGAAGAAATACAGCTGGGATGTATTGGTAAATACCCTAAAACAACTTGCAGGATAAATTGCCCTGCTTACCCAGAAGCAACTCGCCCGCAATTGCCCTTCTAAAATCAACATTTAAGAAATTATAACAGCCAAACGAACAATGTCATACACGGTTAATTACCTGCACGTTATATTCGCATTGTTTTATCATCCTAAACTTATTGTTAATAAACTATAATCTTAATTTCATGATATACAGAAGCAGGGCTCCTTTACGCATTGGCCTGGCAGGCGGCGGAACAGATGTAAGCCCTTTTAGCGATGAATTTGGCGGGGCCATTTTAAACACCACCATTTCGCAGTATGCTTTTGCCAGCATTGAGCCGCTAACCAGTGGGGGAATTATCTTACAGGCGCTTGACAGAAAAGAGGAAGAACACTACGATTGGGCCAGCCAACTGCCTGTTACAGGCAAATTAGACCTGCTGAAAGGCGTGTACAACCGCATACAAAAAGATTTTGGCGTACCCCTTAAAAACTTCAGGCTGTCTACTTTTGTTGATGCACCCGCAGGCAGCGGCCTGGGTACCTCATCCACACTGGTGGTAGCTATTATCGGGGCCTTTGCCGAAATGCTGAAGCTGCCGCTGGGCGAATATGATATAGCCCACTATGCCTTTGAAATAGAAAGAAAAGACCTTTGCCTGGCCGGTGGCAAGCAGGACCAGTATGCCGCCACCTTTGGCGGGGTAAATTTTATGGAGTTTTTTGCAGGCGATAAAGTTATTGTTAACCCGCTGCGTATAAAACAGGAGTACCTTAACGAGCTGGAGAACAACCTGGTA
>CAZRDD010000509.1:0-3983 GCA_964598675.1 uncultured Parafilimonas sp. | reverse complement strand
AGTAAACAAGATAATATCTACCGTTTCCTATACCCCGCCTTTCCAAGAGTTTTTAAAAATTTTGAAGTATTATTTGAGGCCGCAGATAAGCTTAAAGAAGTTAACACCAATTTTGAAATTTTAGTAACATTTACAGGTAATGAAAATAAATATGCCACTTACCTGTTTAACAAGTATAAACACATATCGCAAATAAAATTTATTGGCCAACAAACCAGGCAAGCAGTGTATAAGTTATACAACTATTGCGACTGCTTATTATTTCCATCGAAGCTTGAAACCTGGGGATTGCCTATTACAGAAATGAAAATGTTTGAAAAGCCGATATTAGTGGCTGATTGCAGATATTCGCAGGAAACCGTTGGGCTGTATGATAAGGTCTGTTTTTTTAACATGAACGATCATCTTCAGTTAAAAAACCTTATGCAGAATGCAATAAATAATACTTTGGCATTTGACAAAACTGTTTTTACTTTGCCTCAGCAGCCTTTTACCCAAAGTTGGGAGCAACTTTTTGAATATATATTATAATTAAATTTTTCGTGAATAACCTCACCTGTTCTATTGTTTTATACAATCATAAACCTCATCAGCTAAGCAAGCTGGTAAATACTATTTTACAATGTAACATTTGTAAAAAAATTTATTTAGTTGATAATTCACCACAACCTCTGCCAGCTTCGCTGGGTACGGATAACCGAATTGAGTACATTTTTAATAATAAAAATATTGGTTATGGTGCAGCCCATAATATTGCCATAAAAAAAGCGATGACCATAGCCAAATACCATTTAATAATCAACCCGGATATTTTGTTTTTAGAGGGCACGCTTGAAAAGATTTACACTTACATGCAGGATAATACCGAAGTTGGCCACTTAATGCCTAAAGTAAAATACCCCAACGGAGATTTACAGTACACATGCAAACTGATTCCAGCCCCTTTAGACTTGATTGTAAGGCGCTTTTTACCCAGCTTCTTATTTAGGGCAAGAGCAAGCCAGTTTGAATTGAGGCATAGCGGTTACAATAAAATAATGGAAGTGCCCTATTTATCTGGTTGCTTTATGTTTCTTCGCTTAGAGGCATTAAAAAAAACAGGGCTTTTTGATGAAAGATTCTTTATGTACCCCGAAGACATTGACCTTACCAGGCGAATACACAAGTATTATAAAACCATATTTTACCCTTACGCTGAAATAATACACGGGCACGAAAAAGGGTCGTACAAAAACGCCAAACTATTTTTTATTCACTTTACAAATATTGTAAAGTATTTCAACAAATGGGGATGGCTTTTTGATAGTGAAAGAAAACGTGTAAACAAAAAAATATTAGCTCAATTTAAATAAAGTATGAAAAGCATTTCTTTAATAGGAGGCTCGGGGTTTATTGGCTCGCGGCTTATAGACAAGTTATTGGGGCAGCAACAGTATTCTGTTTTAAACTACGACAAAAGAGCATCTGAAAAATACAACTCAATAACTACTATTGCAGACATAACGGATGAAGCACTTTTTGAAACTAAATTGGCTAAAAGCGACTACGTTGTACTTCTTGCAGCAGAACACAGAGATGATGTAACACCCACCTCCTTATACTACGATGTTAATATTGGTGGTACCAAAAGTGTTTTACGGGCAATGGATAAAGTGGGTATTAACAAAATAATCTTCACCAGCTCAGTAGCCGTTTACGGATTGAATAAAGAATGCCCCGATGAAACCTCAGAAACAGACCCCTTTAATCATTATGGCAAAAGCAAGTTTGAGGCAGAAGGTGCATTAAGAGAATGGCATGCAGTTGACCCGGAAAACAGAACACTAATAATTTTAAGGCCTACTGTTGTATTTGGCCCTAACAACAAAGGCAATGTGTACAACCTGCTTATGCAAATTGCTAAGGGTAAGTTTTTAATGATTGGTAAAGGAGTTAACAAAAAATCGATGAGTTATGTTGATAATATTGTTGGGTTTATGGAATACATAATTGCCAATAATTTTACCGGATACCACCTATATAATTATGCAGACAAACCAGACTTGACTACAAATGATCTGCTAAAAACCGTTGAAAAAGCCACCGGCAAAAAACTGCCTCCGTTTAGAATACCATATTTTATTGGTTACCTGGCTGGCTTGCTTTTTGACACCGCAGCCAAAATAACCGGGAAAAAATTTAGCATTAGCCGTGTACGCATAAAAAAATTCTGCTCCACCACCGAGTTTTCTTCTGCACAAATTACCAAAACAGGCTATATCCCTGCTATAACTTTACAAAAAGGTATTGAGATTACCATAAAAGACATTCAAGAAAAAAATAAATTCTAACGCAAAAGTTTTATGTAATATTGGAAAGACAATATCGGCTAACGGTTAGAACTGCGATGCTTCCGTACAAAAATGAAAAAAAAACCAAAATTACTCGTTATACTTAACAGGCTTGTTATAGGCGGCCAGGCGCTAGATACTGTGCCGGTGCTGCACAGCTTAAAAAACGAGTTTGAAATATTGGTGCTATACGGCAGCCCCGAAAAAGATGAGGCAGAACCCCAACTGCTTTTCAACCAATTTCAACAGCTAAATACCAGGCAAATAAAATGGTTTAAACGCAGCCTTAACCCTTTTTTTGATTTGATAGCTTTTTTCCAAATTTTTAATACCATCCGTAAATTTAAGCCGGGCATTGTACACACCCATGGCCTAAAATCGGGCATACTGGGGCGGCTGGCTGCGTATATGGCAGGCACAAAATGCATTTTTCACAGCTACCATGGCCACCATTTCCACTCGTACTTCAATGGTTTTTTATCACAAGTTATTGTATTTGTTGAGCGATTGATGGCAAAAATCACCACTAAACTTATTGCCATTAGCCCCGTGCAGCAAAACGAGTTTGTACATATTTACAAAATAGCCCCGGCAAAAAAAATAACAGTGATACGCCTTGGTATTGACGATGCAGTTTTTGGGCCCGCCAATGGCCACAAAAGGCAAGCATTCAGGCAGCGCTACGCTTTGCAACAAAACACAATAGCAATAGGTATTATTGGCCGCGTAGTGCCCGTAAAAAACCACCCGCTTTTTGCAGAGATAGCAGCCAATGTTTTAGCAGATAAAAATAACAGCCCCAATACTGTGTTTTTTGTAATAGGCGATGGGGCCGAAAAGCCAAATATTGAGGCATGGCTTACCCGGGCAGGTATACCCTGGTGCAACAACAGCAATTTTAACCCGGCAGCCAGGGTAATTTTTACCTCCTGGGTACAGGAGGTTGCAGAGGCTGTTTACGGTATGGATATTGTTGTACTTACCTCGCACAACGAGGGTACCCCCCTATCGCTTATTGAAGCCCAATATTGCGGCAAACCTGTAGTTGCAACAAATGTGGGTGGCGTAAAAGATACCTTTATTAATGAAGAAACTGGCTTTCTTGTGCCAGCGCATGATGCCGGTGCTTTTACCAATAAACTAATGTTATTAATAAAGGATGACAACCTGCGCGCAACTATGGGCATAAAAGCGGCGGCTTTTGCCACTAAAAATTTTTCAAAAACAAAAGAAATAGATAGTTTCAGGCAATTATACCTTTCCTGCTCAAAATAAACTGTATGAAATTTTTAGTAACGGGCACTGCGGGCTTTATTGGGTTTCATTTAACCAACAGGCTGCTGGCCGAAGGCCACAGCGTTATTGGCATTGACTGCATAAACGATTATTACGATATAAACGTTAAATACAGCCGCCTTGCATTTGCCGGTATACATAAAGAAGATATTGTATATAATAACGCCGTTGTAAGTAAAAAAAATCCAGCGTATGTTTTTTACCAGCTTCACCTTGAGGCGAAGGAAGACTTACAAAACATTTTTAAAAACAACCAGTTTGATGTGGTGGTTAGCCTGGCGGCACAGGCGGGTGTGCGGTACAGCCTTACCAACCCAGATGCCTACGTTAACAGTAATATTGTAGGTTATGTTAATA
>CAZRDD010000508.1:0-3987 GCA_964598675.1 uncultured Parafilimonas sp. | reverse complement strand
GCACAGGCCAATACCATTATGCGCCGGGAAGAAACCGCCAGTACCCGCAGCTTATTAAACACTGCAAAACTTATGGAAGACAATGCAATGCTGTTTAAGCTGAAAGAAATGGAGTACGTAGAAAAAATTGCCGACAAAATAAGCAGCATAAGCGTTAACGGTAATGGTGTACTTATTGACCAGTTAAGGCAGATTTTTGTACCAAAACAAAGTGTGTAAATGTTTAAAACGGGCGGGGTTCTCATTGGCAAAACAATGCCGGTTTTGTTTTAATAACTGGCATTGATGACCTTTAAAAATTGAACAACTAAAAACTAACCTCCCTTTGGGGGATGTGATATGAAACTACAATTACGAGGAAAAAATATACGCGGCATCGGTTACCCGGAAGGCCCGGTGATAAGCGTAGCAATGAACATAATGGAGAAGCATTATAAGCACTCCACTATTGACGAAGCATTGGCAATACTTAAAAACATTTTAGACAACCCGGCCAATTACAGCAACGATACAGTATTGGCCAAAATAGCCATGGCCTTGTTGCCAAAAGCCGCCCCGGAGGGGGATGGGGCAGATAACGTGGTATTAAACACCGCCGGTATAAACTTTAATGTGTTTGGTAACGAGCATATTGAACAAGGGGCTATGCAGCAAATGTACACGGCGGCAAAACTGCCGGTAGCAGTAGCCGGGGCATTAATGCCAGATGCGCATGCGGGGTATGGCCTGCCTATTGGCGGGGTGCTGGCAACCGAAAACGCAGTAATACCTTACGGGGTGGGCGTTGATATTGGTTGCCGTATGTGCCTTAGCATTTTTGACATTGATGCTAAAGACCTTGATACAAAAGAAAAGTTTTTTACCCGTGAGCTGATTGAGGCCACTTTATTTGGTAGTGGTGCCTGTTTTAAAGTGCCAGAAGATGATGCTGTAATGGAACATGCAGCCTTTAACCAGGTGCCGTTGTTAAAGAGCCTGCACGACCGTGCATGGAAGCAACTGGGTACCTCTGGCAGCGGAAACCATTTTGCGGAGTTTGGTGTAATTGAGATTGCTGAAACGGATGCGGTGCTGGGTGTAGAAGCGGGTACCTACCTGGGGCTGTTAACACACTCAGGAAGCCGTGGCCTGGGCGCTAATATTGCCGCGCATTATACCAAAATTGCAAAGGAGAAAAGAAGGCTGCCTGCCGAGGCCGCTAACCTTGCCTGGCTTAGCATGGAGGAAGAAGCTGGTATGGAGTACTGGATAGCCATGAACCTTGCTGGCGACTACGCCTCTGCCTGCCACCATATTATACATGCAAAAATTGCCCGGCAATTGGGCCGCCAGCCAATAAAAATGGTGGAAAACCACCACAACTTTGCCTGGAAGGAAATGTATGAGGGCCGCGAGGTGATTGTACACCGTAAAGGTGCCACACCGGCTGATAAGGATGTGCTGGGTATAATACCCGGCAGCATGACGGCCCCTGGCTTTATTGTAAAGGGTAAGGGGCAAACAGCTTCTATAAACTCGGCCTCGCATGGTGCAGGCCGTAAAATGAGCCGAACTGCCGCCATTAATTCAGTAACGCATAAAGCGCTTAAGGATATACTGCAAAAGCACAATGTAAAGCTTATTGGCGGTGGCCTTGATGAAGCACCTTTTGCCTACAAGGATATTGAGGTAGTAATGCAGGCTCAGCAAAACCTTGTAGATGTGGTGGGAAGTTTTACGCCAAAAATAGTACGTATGTGCGGCGACAAACCCAAAACCCACATGAACCACAGGCGACTAAGAGAAGACAGCGTTGTGGAAGGGGAATAATGCGGCTGAATTGATTGAAAGACTGTATCGAAAATTTGCAAGCGCCTGTTGGTAATAGCCAGCAGGCGTTTTTTGTTGGCTGCGCATCCGCTGCCATCCAAATAAATTAAAGCAGGCTTTAATGCAGCTTAAAATAGCCATAAAAGGCATATCTGTGTCCGATTGGGATATGTTTAAGTCTAAAAATCTGTGTGTGAGCCATTAAGCGGCGTAGCTTTGTATCACAATATCCAACTAGAAAATCCGGTTTTAAAATCCAATTTATCCAACTGAAACCAGCCAATGGGGGGGAATCTATAGGCTGGCAGAAAAACCAAATTCTTTTTATACAAGAAGATCCTGCGCGTTGCCAGGGTCTTTTTGTATTTAGGGGATGCATGTTTTGCAGGTTGCTTTCTCTTTTTCTAACCAAACATCGATACATTTTTCATAATAGTTTATTTTAATAGCTTACCGCAATCTTCAAAAAAATAAATAACGCTGCTTATACACCTGCTCCCTCTACCCAATTATGTGCTAAGTTTGGGCAAAATTTTGCCAGGTGATACCTATATTATATTCAGACAGGATGCAGCAGACCCTTGGGGAGCGTATTGTTTTAGCAGGCGATGCGGGTGGTACAAAAGTTAACCTTTCGATTTTTAAGATTACAGAAGCCGGTGCCAGCGAACTTAAAACAAAGCAATACCATTCTAAGGATTATGCTTCTTTAACTGATATTGTTACCAGCTTTCTTTCGAGTAACGATACACCCATGCCGGAAAGTTTTTGCACAGGTGTTGCCGGGCCGGTGGTTAACAACAATGCGGTAATGACCAATCTTTCCTGGCATATTAAAGCGGCTGAAATAACAGCCGCCACAGGCATTAAAAATGTTTACCTGCTGAACGATCTTGAAGCCAATGCCTATGGCCTGGCTATGCTTAAGGATGAGGACTTGGTTACCTTGTACCAGGGTAGCTACATACCCGGCAATGCGGCCATTGCGGCACCCGGCACTGGCCTTGGCGAAGCTGGGTTGTTTTGGGATGGGCGTTTTTACCGCCCATTTGCCACCGAAGGCGGCCATTGCGATTTTGCCCCCCGCACTGATGTTGATATTGAATTGCATGCGTACCTAAAACAGATACACGGCATTGTTAGCTGGGAGCATACCGTTTCCGGCCCAGGCATATATTCTCTATACAAATTCTTCAGGGATGTAAAGAAAATGGAAGAGCCCGCCTGGCTTGCAAACGAAATAAAGCTAAAGGACCCCTCCGCCGTAATAAGCGAAGCTGCTATGGAAAACAAAGCAGCAATATGTGTAACAGCTATGAACCTTTTTGTGGAACATGTTGCCCGTGTATGTACCAACTTAGCCCTTAAAATGAAGGCTACCGGCGGTATATTTTTGAGCGGAGGCATCCCCCCTAAAACGGCGCAGCTATTTAAACAGGATTTTTTTATGGAAACTTTTGTAACCTGCGACAAACAAAAGGCCCTCATCAGCAATATACCCATCCACATTATTATGAATGAAAAAGCACCCATGCTGGGTGCTGCTTATTTTGCTGCTTACGGGGAGTAATTAACTATTTATGACATCACCAGCCAGTGCCTGAGGGTTTATTTGCCTACAGCATTGGCTTTAAATACGCGTATAAAGTTGCCGCCTAATATTTTTTCAACGTCTTGCTTAGTGTATCCTCTTTCCAATAAAGCTTTGGTTATTTTGGGGTAGTCTTCCACACCATCAAGCCCCTGCGGGGTGGATTCTGCGCCATCAAAATCGCTGCCTAAGCCCACATGGTCTACACCAATCAGTTTAACAATATAATCCAGGTGGTCCAGCAACTTAGATAGTGGTGGCCTCATAGATTGTACTTCGCTTTTATATTTTGTAAACAGGTAGTCATCCGCAAAAAAGGCATCCGGGTTCTTTTGTAACAAGGAGTCTCTTTCGGCTTTATGCTGCTCGTTAAAAAGCTTGCTTTTGCCGTTATAAGAGCTGTCAATAAAGCCAGAGTAAAAATTTAAATGAATTACACCGCCATTTTTGCCCACCGCCCTTATCTGGTCGTCTTTCATATTTCTGGGTACCGGGCATAAACTATACACACAGCTATGCGATACCAATATGGGTTTGGTGCTGGTATTAATGGCATCGTAAAACGTTTGCTCACCCACATGGCTAAG
>CAZRDD010000507.1:0-4008 GCA_964598675.1 uncultured Parafilimonas sp. | reverse complement strand
ACCCTTGATGCAGTGGTAACAGGCACCGGGCTTACAAGCTACTGGGTACCCAATAATTTTATAAACAACGCGCAGTTGTTAAACCCAAAAATAAGCCCGCCCTTGGGCGATTGGCAGTACACGTTGTATGTAAGCTCGGCCCAGGGCTGTGGCAATGGCACCGGTGTGGTAAAAGTACATGTGTACAACAATTTATACATACCCGATGCCTTTACCCCCAATGGCGATGGTAAAAACGATGTGTTTGGCATAATGCCCATGTCTAAATTTAAAGTAACCCGCTTTACCATTTACAGCAGGTGGGGCAGTGTACTGTTTACCACCGCCACCCCCGGTGCCACCTGGGATGGTAACCTTAACGGGCAGCCTCAGCCCCCCGGTGCTTATATATATTATGCCGAAATGATACTGCCCGATGGAAAAAAATACACCCGTAAAGGTACGGTAATGCTGATAAGATAGGGCAGTGCGGGGCATAAAATATGTAAAAAGATGAGGGTGCAGGCCTGCACATTTTTAAAGTGCCGGAAACCTAAAAAAAGCTGGTGCCCGCGTATAAATTTTTACCGTAAAAACAATTGTTCAAACGGGTACTCTCATTCACCGCACCAATGCACAACCTTCACCATTTTAATGGCTATGCGTTATTGGGTTCAGGCATTTTTAACCACATAGCCGCATCATAAAACAAGGGAAACACATAAGGTTATTTACAGAGCATAGAATATGTATAACTGTGTTTTTTAAATGTCATTTACATGTTTAGCAATGTTAACTAATGAATGTATGTGTTTAAAGCTACCCCGCCCCGTAATGGGTTAATCACCCCTTCCGCAAATCAAATTACAGATCGTCGTTCAATTTTCGTTAACAGCCAAAATATTTCGCGCAATCCCTCTTCATAACCATCTGCCCGCATTACCCCATTTTTGCACTACTTTTAACAGCAATTATGTTTTAACCAATGATGGGCTGCTGCAAAAAAATTACCAGGGTGCTTGCGTTACTGTTATTGCTGGTGCAATACCTGCCTGCGCATGCCCAAAACAGCAATATACCCTTCAGGCACATTAATGCAGAAGAGCTTTTGCCCGAAAACCATATTAAATGCTTTTTTAACGACAGTGCCGGTTTTGTTTGGTTAGGTACCCGTAACGGCCTTGCACGCTTTGATGGTGTTAACGTAAAAACTTTTCAATACACACCGGGCGATAGTGCCAGTTTAAAAGGCTACAACGTTACCAATATAGTAACCGATAAAAACGACAACCTTTGGGTAGGTACAGATTATGGCGTAAACTTTTACGATGTACACAAAAATACCTTTCAAAACTTTCCCCTTATACCCGATAAAGGCCCCAGTGCCAAAGGTATGTGCTACGCCGTACCCCTTGCGCTTGATGATGATGGTATGCTGTGGGTATTTATAGCCACCCGTTATGCCTTATACGTTTTTAATACACATACCCACCGCCTTACACAAATGCCCGGCAATGCCGATATGGAGTTTGGTATTGCCCGCCAGCCATTGGCTGCGGGTAATACGCGCATAGGCTTTAGAATGTTACAGGGCGTTGTGCTGTACCAGTTTAATAAGTACAGTTTGGTTAAAAGCCAGGCGTATTTTACCCCGGGCGGTATGTTTGCCGGGCTGCCCATAAACGAAGCCAGGGTGTATTACGATACCAGCGACAGCTTGGCCTGGATAACCTGCGATAAGGGCCTTATAAAACTTAATTACAAAGCAGGCAGCTATACCCTGTACAACAGTTTTAACGGCAGGCCCGTAGGCAAAACCACTGATATATGTTTTAACGGCAACCAGTTGTTTGTGGCATCGGCCTACAACGGGCTTTTTGTGTTTGATGCCGCCATGGGTGCTTTTACCAATAACGTGCAAAACAATCCGGCAGACCCAAATACCTTGCAAAGCAATAAGCTGTCGCGCCTGTTTATGGCACACAATACCCTGTTTGTTACTTTTGAAGAGGGCGGGTTAGATGTTGCCAACCTGCAAACTGCCTTTACACGCATTGTAAGCAAGCAGGATGCAGCCCCCCTTGGCCTTAAAAACCAGGTAAGCAGTGTGTGCCAATTACCCGCTGGCGAGCTGTTGATGGGTACTGCCGAAAGTGGTGTGCTTGCCGCAAGCCCTGTTAACGGGGCCATTAACTATGCCCGTACTGCGCTGCTGCAAAAAAAGCTGCCTGCCAGGCAGGTTAATAATATAGCAGCAACAAATGTTTACACAGCCGTAAGCAGTAACGAAGGGTTGTTTATTTTTAAACCCAATACTACTGAAGGCACCCGCCTGGCACCGGTAATACCCGGCGGGGTTAACTATGCCGCTTTTTATAACGATAGTGTGCTGCTGGCAACCACAAACGATGGCTTGTACCAGGTTAACCTGCAACAGGGTAAATTTAAGGTGCTGCCGGTACAAGATTTTAACAGCCAGCATAATTTTCGCAACCTGTCGGTATATTGTATGCCCGGCAAAAATGTAGCGTATGTACTGGCCGAAACCGGTGGTTTTTTGCACGAAATGGAATACGCCAATGGCCGTTTTAGTATTAAAAGAGAAACCTGGCTATCGCAAAGCAATGCTTTTATTACACAGGGCCGCACGGCTGACGAACTGCTGCTGTGCGGGCCGCATGGCCTGCTGGCATTTAATACCAATACTTTTTTAGCCAACCCGTTAGAGGGCAGGGCTTTTAGCAACCGTGGCGTGTACGCGGCCCTGCGGCTAACAAACGGCAACTGGTTTATTGTGTACGATAAAGGGGCCGTAGTATACAATGCTGCGCTAAACAATATCATTGCCAGCTACGATCAGGCAAAAGGTTTGTACAGCAGTTATTTTTTCTCAAATGGGTGTGCACAGCTAAGCAGCGGGCAGGTAGTGCTTGGCAGTAAAGATGGCGCATTTATTTACACTAACGGGGCTGGTATGCAAAACAATACAATGCCCCCGCCACTGTACTTTACAGATATTAAGGTAAACGATGGTATTTACCCTTTTAAAAAAGAAGTAAATTTTTTAAATGAAGTACAGTTGCCTTACGATGAAAACACCATATCGTTCTCGTTTGCCGCCATTGATTTTACGGCATCCTTAAACACCAAAACAGCCTATCGTATGGATGGGGTTGATAAAGCGTGGGTTACCGCACCCCGCAACGGTTTTGCAAGGTATGCCAACCTGGCGCCGGGCACTTATGTATTTACCCTGCGCAACTTTGATGGGGCTGCAGGCAGCCGGTATAAAAAAATTAAGGTTGTTATAGCAGGGCCCTTCTGGCGCAAATGGTGGTTTATACTGTTGTGTGCAGCAACGCTGTTTTTAATGGTGTACATGGTGTACCTGTACCGCATACAGGAGCTTATACGTTTACAAAAGGTACGTAATAACATAGCCACCGACCTGCACGATGATATTGGCAGCACCCTTACCAATATTAACATACTGGCCGAGTTAAGCCATGCCAATATTGGCAACAACGATAAAGCCTCTGTTTTTATAAAACGCATTACCGAGGAGGTTACCGCCACCAGCCAGTCGCTGGATGATATTGTGTGGAGCATTAACACCAGTAACGACAGCTTTGCCGAAATGGCCGCACGCATGCGCCGCTACGCGGTTGACCTTTTTGAGCAGGGCGATATTGCCTGGAAGGTGCAGTTTGATGAGCAACTGGTGGGTAAAAAACTTAAGATGGAACAGCGCCGCGATATTTACCTTATTTTTAAAGAAGCGGTAAACAACATATACAAGCATGCCAATGCAAAAAATGTAACCGTAGCGCTGATGCTGCTTAAAGGCAGAATGCAGATGCAGATACAGGATGACGGGCAGGGTTTTGATGTAAATAAACCTACCAGCCGCAATGGTTTAAAAAATATGGCCCGGCGCACCCAAAAATGGAAAGGTGTATACAGTGTACAAAGCGGCACCGGTGGAACCATTATTACCATACAAATTCCATAGCATCACTCAAATGGGGT
>CAZRDD010000506.1:0-4010 GCA_964598675.1 uncultured Parafilimonas sp. | reverse complement strand
AGTACATTTGGCGCCGCGCCACTAACAATTTCTTCACACTGAAACTCCCATTGCCTTCCACCATTAGCTGCCCGTCGTAAACGGTAAGCATTTTTAATATACGGTCGTAACCTATCACCCCTTCGCTAACACCGGTAAAAAAGCTGTCCCTTGTTAAATAGTCCATGCGGTCTACGTCAAGCTGCCCGCTTATAAGCTGGTGCAAAAACGGTTTATGGTAGCGGCCAGTAAACAATTCAATAGCAAGGGTAAGGGCTCCGTTAAACTCTTTGTTTATACGGTGCATTATCATAAGGCTAATATCCTCATGGCTTACGCCAGGCACCAGTTTATTTTCCAGCGCGTGCGAAAAAGGGCCGTGGCCAATATCGTGCAACAGTATGGCTGCCTTTACAGCGGTTTCCTCAGCCGGGGTAACTTCTACCCCCTTTGCTTTTAACTCGGTAATGGCCTGGCACATTAAATGGTAGGCCCCAAGCGAGTGGTGCAGCCTGGTATGTACAGCACCGGGATACACCAGTTGCGCCAGCGCCATTTGATGTATGCGCCTTAAACGCTGGTAAACCGGGTGAGCGATGATAGCCAAAATAAACGGATCGTCTATTGTGATGAAGCCATATACGGGGTCGTTAATAATTTTGCGCCTGTAAAAAGCCATGCTTGCTGAAGATTTGTTAAATGTGGTATTAGAAGCCAGCAAAAGTACAACTTTGTTAAGCTAATAGCTTTAGGTTTACACGTACCGCTTTTTTAACTACAGGTTACAACCAATAAATAAACGTACATGGCAATTGCAAATATACTTTGGGTGGATGATGAAATTGAAAGCCTGCAATCGCAGAAAATTTTTCTGGAGAATAAAGGATACGAGGTTTATACCCTAACCAATGGTTTTGACGCTATTGATTTTGTAAAAGAGCATGCAGTGGATGTTGTATTGCTTGATGAGAGCATGCCGGGCATTACCGGGCTGGAAACACTGCAAAAAATTAAAGAAATAAACAGGCAGATACCAGTAGTGCTGATAACCAAGAATGAAACAGAAAACCTGATGGATGAGGCTATTGGCAGCCAGATAAGCGATTACCTGATAAAACCCGTTAACCCTAACCAGGTATGGCTAAGCCTTAAAAAAATTATTGATAACAAAAGGCTGGTGGCCGAAAAAACCACCACCGCCTACCAGCAGCAGTTTCGCAACCTGTTTATGGCCCTTAACAGCAACCCCGACTTTAATGAGTGGATGGATATTTATAAAAAGCTGGTGTATTGGGAGCTGGAGATGGAAAAAAGCGACAGCCCCGAAATGCGCGAGGTTTTTCAAAGCCAGAAACAGGAGGCCAATACTGAGTTTTTTAAATTTATAAGCAAAAACTATGCATTGTGGGTTAGCCCCAAGGGTAACAAGGCCCCTGTAATGAGCCATAACCTGTTTAAAACAAAAGTGCTGCCGAATATAGAAAAAGGCACCCCTGTTTTTTTTGTTGTAATTGATAACCTGCGTTACGACCAGTGGAAAGCCATACAACCCATTTTTGCCGATAACTTCAGAATTGCGGAAGAAGATACTTTTTACAGCATATTGCCTACAGCCACCCAGTATTGCCGCAATGCTATTTTTGCAGGCCTCTTGCCTATAGATATTGACAAACAGTACCCGCATGAATGGAAGAATGATGAGGAGGAAGGCGGTAAAAACCTGCAGGAAGAAGAATTTTTTAAAGGCCAGCTAAAGCGTTTAAAGCGTACCGATATACGCTACAGCTACACCAAAGTGGTACACCATAACGATGGGCAGCAACTGGTAAACAACGTACACAACCTGTTGCAAAACGACCTGAATATTATTATTTACAACTTTGTAGATATGCTTAGCCATGCCCGCACCGAAATGGAAGTGCTTAAAGAACTGGCAGCCGATGAAACAAGTTACCGCAGCATAACCAAAAGCTGGTTTGAACACAGCCCGCTTAACCAGGCGCTTAAAAAAATAGCCGATAAAAAAATTACGGTTATACTGGCTACCGACCATGGCAGCGTGCGTGTTAAAACACCCTGCAAGGTAATTGGCGACAAACAAACCACGGCAAACCTGCGGTATAAGCACGGGCGCAACCTTAATTACGAACCTAAGGAAGTGCTGGCTTTTAAAAACCCCGCCGAAGCCGGCCTGCCTACACCAACGGTAAACTCTTCCTTTATTTTTGCTAAGGAAGATGGCTTTTTATGTTACCCTAACAATTATAATTATTATGTAAATTATTACCGCAACACTTTTCAGCATGGCGGTGTAAGCCTTGAAGAAATGATTGTGCCGGTAATTAGAATGACCAGCAAATAACCTTAGTAAATACTGCGCCTTTTTATTTTTTAATATAGTGCAGTACAATACGAAGCAGGTCTTTGGGGTCGAATGGTTTTATGATTATATCGTTCATACCAGCCTCCGCTATTTTGTTTTCCTCATTTGTTTTGGGTACACTGGCCGTAAGTGCAATAATAGGCAGGGTAACACCCATGCTGCGCATTTTTCTGCCTGCCTCGTAACCATCCATTTCGGGCATGTGCATATCCATCAGCACTATTTTGTGCCTGTTAACATCCAGCTTTTCAAGTGCCTCCAGCCCATTGCCAGCAACATCAATATGTGCGCCCCATTTTTGCAAAAAGCTTTTGGCTACAAAAACGTTCATTTCATTGTCTTCCACCAGTAAAATATCTACCCCTTTTAAATCGCCGGTGGCAACGGCTGGATTATTCTTTTCTGTATTATTTATCTCAACTTTACGAGGAACGGCCGTAAACGTTTGTGTAAAATAAAATTCAGAGCCTTCGCCTACCACGCTGCTTAGCATAAGCCGGCTGCCTTGCAACTCCAATATTTTTTTACTAATGGCTAAGCCCAGGCCGGTGCCGCCAAAACTGCGGAAGGTGGACGAGTCGGCCTGGGTAAACTGTTCAAATATAACCCGCTGCTTGTCAGCCGGTATACCAATACCAGTATCCTTTACTTTAAAGGTAATAACTGCCTCGCCAGATAGTAAACTTTCAACTTTTATCGCCAGCAGTACATACCCTTTGCGGGTAAATTTTATAGCATTGTGTACAAGGTTTATTAGCACCTGCCCTGTACGGGTAGGGTCGCCCATAACGTTAAACTTAAGTTTTTCATCAACTTCAAGCTTCAGCTCAATCCCTTTTTCTGCAGCAGTGTCTCTCAGGCCTTTTACAATATTACCGGCAAGTATGTTCAGGTCAATTTCAATACGCTCAAAATTTATTTTATTGGCTTCTATTTTATTAAAATCAAGAATATCGTTTACAATTGAAAGCAGGTTATTAGCAGAAAAAAGCAGCACATTCAATTGTTCTTTCTGGTCTTCGCGGGGTTTGTTTTGCAGCATTAAATGGCTCATACCAATAACAGAATTAAGCGGCGTGCGTATTTCGTGCGACATGGTGGATAGAAATTCCGACTTGGCCTTTAACCCTTCTTCAGCCTGTTTTTTAGCCTGCTTTAAATTGTAGGCAAAACGGAAAGAAAGTATGAGCGACTGCAGGAAGAAAAAAGTTACATATCCTAAAAACAACAGTGGCCGCGAGTAAGAGATAAGGCCAAAATATTCAAGGTCTATAACAATAATCACCACCATCATTATACAGGTACTTAGCAAAGCATACAGTGAGCCAACCCGCTTATATTTAAAGGCCCGCAGGTAAACATACAGTACATATACAATGTATACTAATACCAATATTAAAAAGGAGTTGATGGTACGTGTAAATACCGAAGGGGGAAATACAATAGTAATCCCGTCAAAAGCACTGCACACTGCCACCATGAAAAAAACTGCCTTTTTATTAGAGTCTTCCGGGTACAGGTAGCGTATGTACATCATAAACATGCCCACAGCCGTAAACAGGGATAGGTATTCAGCATATACAGTTACCGTCCAGTTAAGGCATGGCAGCACACTATGCAGTGCATACATTCTTGAACCAACAATACG
>CAZRDD010000505.1:2238-4018 GCA_964598675.1 uncultured Parafilimonas sp. | reverse complement strand
TCCATAAAATTGGCGCCTACGTTAATAAAACCGCCGTTTTTGCCAATGGGCAGGCCGTAGTTAAGGCCAAGGGTAAATGTTTTGCCATCTACCTGTGTGCCGGTATAATACTGGCTGGGGTCTTCGTGGTTAAGGGTGTTGTATTTATGGTCGTAGTAGCCGCTTTCGCCTATGTTAATGTTAAGGTGTTTTACATCTTTTCTTAAAACAATATTTATTACACCTGCAATAGCATCGGAGCCGTACTGGGCAGAGGCACCATCGCGCAAAATTTCAATACGGTCAATGGCTGCTTCGGGTATGGCATTAAGGTCGGTGCCGGAGTTGCCGCGGCCCCTGGTGCCCACCTGGTTAACAAAAGCAGAAAGGTGCTGCCTTTTACCATTGATGAGTACAAGTGTTTGGTCGAAACCCAGGCCGCGAAGGCTGGCAAAGTCAATTGCATCGGAGCCGTCGCCACCCGATTGTTTATTATAGTTGAAGGAAGGTACCGACATGTTGAGCTGGCTCATAAGGTCGGGCTTCGCAGTAGTGGAGGAAGCATCGGAAACTTTAATAACATCTACTGGTACGGGCGATTCCGTTTTGGTACGGCCTGCGCCACGGCTGCCCACCATTACCACGGGGGCTAAATCGGTGGTGGCGGCTGCCAGTTTTATGCTGAGCGGTGTGCCGTCAACAGCAGCAACAGTTTGGTCGGCATAGCCAACATAGCTTATCACCAGTTGGTCGCCGGGGGCTGCCGAAACTTCAAAAGAGCCATCCGCTTTGGAGAATGTACCAGCGCCGGATTTTTTTACTTTAACAGAAACGCCTTCTAACGCGCTGCCGGTTTTGGCATCAGTAATTTTACCCGTAATAATTTTCTTTTGTGCATTTGCCGTTAACCCGGCAAAAAAAAGCATTAAAATAAGGGCAATAAATAGCTTGGGATATTTCATGCATTACATTTTGGTTATGGTAAAGTTAACAAATTTATAATTGTAAAAATTTAAATACGAATTTTTGCACCGTAAAGGCGGTGTTTTATATTTGAAACGATGTTGCATGTTATATGTGTATTTGTGTAATATGTTTTGTTTGAAAAGTATAAGTGTTATTGAGGGTTGATTGTTTTAATTTATTAAATAAATAAATAATATTAAATAAATATTTAATATTATTTAAGTCGTTTTTTGGGTTGATAGAGCAGCGCTTTTTACAGATGATGTATTTTGCGTATTTTGAATGATTTGATAATGTGCTGTATAAATATTTAAAATAACCTGTATGCTGGCACCGAAGGGTGTATGGGTCTTAGTATGCACTGCCTGGGCTTATTAAAAGCCATTGGTTATATATTTAGCAAAAAGCAGTAATTGCGGGCTGTTTGTGGCCTTTGCCGTAACAGGGCGGGGGTGGGCAATAACGGTGCAGGTACGGCAAAGGGCTGTACATAGCCCAATAAAAAACCCGGCAGGCTTTAATAAAAAACTTACCGGGTTTTATTGTTTGTATTGCTTTAAAAGTGCAACGCTATTAACTAAGGTGCGATGAAATAAGCTTCATAAGCTCGCTGCGGGTGGAGTTTTTATGAAACTCGCCATAAAACGCCGAGGTAGTGGTGGCGGAGTTTTGTTTTTGCACGCCGCGCATCATCATGCACATGTGTTTTGCCTCAATAACCACGCCCACGCCTAAGGGGTTAAGTGCCTCCTTAATGGCTTCCAGTATTTGGGTGGTAAGGCGCTCCTGCACCTGCAACCGGCGGCTAAAAACATCTACTACCCGGGCAATTTTA
>CAZRDD010000505.1:0-2228 GCA_964598675.1 uncultured Parafilimonas sp. | reverse complement strand
ATTGGGTATGTACGCTATATGTGCCTTACCTATAAACGGCAGCATGTGGTGCTCGCACATGCTGTACAGTTCAATCTCTTTTACCACCACCATTTCACTTACATTTTCGTGAAGCTTGGCGCTGTTTAATATTTCCACTGCATCAAGGTTGTAGCCCTGTGTAATAAACTGCATGGCCTTGGCCAGGCGCTCGGGTGTTTTTACCAGGCCCTCCCTTTCAGGGTCTTCGCCAAGCAGGCCGAGTATATCTTTGTAGTTGCCAGCCAGCTTTTGCGTAACCTCATCATCGTATTGCTCTATCTTCTTATATGCCATAACAGTTAACTGTTTTTTCTTTAATGTATTGCGGGTGCGGGGTGTTTTATAGTAGCACTGCTGGTGTGCGCCATGCCGTTAAAAAGCAGCTTTATGTTAAACAGGGTATTCAACAAAATTGCGTTCGGTTTCGTACAGGCGCACCTGTAAGTACAATTCTTCGGCAATATTTGGCCTTAGTATGTTGTAAATTACAATGGCTATGTTTTCGGCAGTGGGGTTAAGCTGTTTAAACTCGGCCACATCCAGGTTAAGGTTTTTGTGGTCAAACCGGTTTAGCACCAGGTTGTTTATAATGTCGCTTAATATTTTAAGGTCAATTACATAGCCGGTTTCGGGGTTGGGCTCACCCACAATTTTTACAATCAGTTCGTAGTTATGCCCATGGTAGTTTGGGTTGTTGCATTTGCCAAACACCTGTTCGTTCCTCTCATCGCCCCACGCGTTGTTGTGCAGGCGGTGCGCAGCATTAAAATGTTCCTTCCTGTATACGGCTACTTTACCGGGCATAGTATAAATGTAATTTATAAACGTAAACGTTTGCCGTAATAAATGCAGGGCGGCATGTTTATGTGTAATATATAACAGCGTACCGGCAAAAAGGTTTTAATCGCCAAAATATTCTACATAAATCCTGGCTGTTTCGTACAATTTAATGCAGTGCAGGGCTACATGGGCGGGCAGGTGCGGCTGCAACTGTTGCCATATACCCATGGCCAGGTTTTCGGTACTGCACATTTTGCCCCTTAAAAAATCAACATCCAGGTTAAGGTTTTTGTGGTCAACCTTGTTTATTACATGCTCCTTAATAAGGGCCTTTAATTTTTTAACGTCCATTAAAAAACCGGTATCAGCATCTACCTCGCCTTTTATGGTAACATACAGGTCAAAATTATGCCCGTGCCAGTTTTCGTTGGCGCAAACCCCAAACACCTCTTCATTTTTTTCCCTGCTCCAGTTGGGGTTGGCCAGCTTATGGGCAGCATTAAAATGTTCTAATCTGGTAAGATAAACCATTACTTCTCCTCAAAAAAATTTCGGCAAAGTTAATGTAATCCACATTAATGGCGTACCCCCGTGTTTTTGATATGCGTAATTTAATGCCGTTTTTATAAGTTTGGGAAGATATTTTTAGCCGCTGGCTATTTTACAGGAATAATTTCCACCACCTTCTTAGCGGCTTCCCGCCTTGGCGCGAAACCCTTTATTTCGCGCCAAGCCGCCAAGGGGCATAAGAAAAGCAGTAAGGTGCCACCATATTCTTTTTTGCACGGCTTACTTCGCGGCTTCGAGCGAAACCCTTTATTTCGCGCCAGGCCGCAAAGAGACATAAGAAAAGCAGTGGGGTGAATCTGCCTTCGGCGGGGGGCTGCCAATTGCCTTTTAATTGATAAAAATAAACACTATCACTTCTTCACCAGTTTAAGCAAAAAGCCGCCGCCGGGGGCTAAGTGTACATGGTAAACATCGTTTTTTTTAACCACGGTTGTTTTAATGGTGTAGTCGGCAGCATACCTTTCGGCATTAAGGCCGTCGGTACAGGCGGTAAGGGTGTAGTTGCCGCTACCAATAAAATCAAGCTTAATATCAAAATCGCGCGCTGTCCAGTCGGTCATCCCCCCAATATACCAGTTTGGGCCTTTTTGGCGGGCGGTAACAAGGTAGCCGCCTGCCTGGGCTTCCAGTATTTTAGTTTCGTCCCAGGTGGTGGGCAGGCTGCCTAAAAGGTCCATAAACTTAGGCTCCAGCCACCCCTGCGATGGGTTGCCGGAAAATATTTGCAGCGGGTTATCGTACACCACAAACATGGCCAGTTGGTGGCAGCGGGTGCCCTGGCTCATTACCTTCTCGCTGATGGGGCGAAACTGCTGCTGCGTGGCATTGTCTAAAATGCCCGGTTCGTAGTCGAACGA
>CAZRDD010000504.1:0-4022 GCA_964598675.1 uncultured Parafilimonas sp. | reverse complement strand
CGGCTATGGGCAAACGCCCTGTGCTTAGCATTATACGCCAAAGCGGTACCGGCCATGCTACGAATGTTATTGGCGGCCTTGCCGTGGGTATGGAATCTACCTTTTTACCAATCATTGTGCTGGCAGCTGGTATTTATGGTTCATACGCCTGCGCCAACCTTTACGGTGTGGCTATTGCTGCCGCAGGTATGATGGCTACCACTGCCATGCAGCTTGCCATTGATGCGTTTGGCCCTATTGCCGATAACGCAGGTGGTATTGCCGAAATGAGCGAACTGCCTAAGGAAGTGCGCGAAAAAACCGACGTGCTGGATGCCGTGGGCAACACCACTGCTGCCACTGGTAAAGGTTTTGCCATTGCTTCTGCGGCGTTAACTGCGCTGGCCCTGTTTGCCGCTTACGTGGGCGTGGTTAACCACAATGGTTACACTATGTTGGGTATAGATATTTACAAAGCCAAGGTACTTGCCAGCCTGTTTGTGGGCGGTATGATACCTTTCATCTTCTCCTCACTGGCTATCAGGGCGGTGGGCGAAGCTGCCATGGCAATGGTGGAAGAAGTGAGAAGGCAGTTTAAAAACATACCAGGCATTATGGAAGGTACAGGCAAGCCTGAATACGATAAATGCGTGGCTATATCCACCGAGGCATCTATTAAAAAAATGATGCTGCCCGGTGCCATCACCATCATCTCCCCATTGGTTATTGGCTTTTTATTAGGCCCCGAAGCATTGGGTGGCTTTTTGGCCGGTGCTACGGTGAGCGGTGTGCTGATGGGCATGTTCCAGAACAACGCTGGCGGCGCATGGGACAATGCTAAAAAATCTTTTGAAAAAGGTGTTGAAATAAATGGACAGATGTATTACAAAAAATCTGACCCGCACAAAGCATCTGTAACAGGCGATACCGTTGGCGACCCTTTTAAAGATACTTCAGGCCCGTCTATGAACATCCTTATCAAGCTTATGTCAATCGTTTCGCTTGTAATTGCCCCTACCCTTGCACAGGTGTACAGCAATAAAGATGTACCTGCCGCCAACAACGGCAAAAAAACGGAGATTAAATACCAGGCAGCAGCCAATGCAACCCCTGCCAATACCATTACATTAAAACAGGCTGTTGCTGTTGCCAAATAGTAACGCTTTAGTAATACATTTTACCAAAGGCCGCTCTGCAAAGAGTGGCCTTTGTGTTGGGGGGAGAGACTGGAGAAAGCACTTTGTTTAATAATTCATTTTTACGCTAGTTTTTTTATATTTGTCTAATCTTTAAACCTTGCCATGAAAAAAAATCCTAAACTCATACCCCTTTTTTTATTGATGCTATTTGTGCAGCACGCCAAAGCTCAATTTACCAAACTATTAGACTTTGATGGTTTAAATGGGGCAAACCCCAGAAGCTCATTTATCAGCGATGGCACATACCTATATGCAACTACTTCGGAAGGCTCATCAACTTACGGAGTGGTTTTTAAGATAAAAAAAGATGGCACGGCATATCAAACGCTATTAGGCTTTACTCGTGCTGATGGAAAATTTCCGGATGCCTCGCTTATAAGCGATGGCACTAATTTGTACGGCACTGCTATTCATGGAGGACTGGCATTACCTCTTGATGCGGGTGTTGTATTTAAGCTAAAAACAGACGGCAGCGATCATCAAACATTATTATATTTCGACGGCACTAATGGAGGTGTTCCTGAAGGCTCACTATTACTAAAAGATACAAGCCTTTATGGAATGTCTGTTTCTGGTGGCAGCAGTGGTGGCAATGGGTATGGAGTGATTTATAAAACAAGTATTAATGGGTCTGGATTTCAGAAACTTTTAGACTTTAATCGTACCATTGGTGGTCAACCGCATGGGGCCCTTACCAACGAAGGGGATTTTCTTTACGGGATGACAACAATCGGCGGCGGCTTTACCCCATTTGGTGATGGATTTGGTACGATATTTAAAATAAAAACAGACGGTACAGGTTACCAAAAAATGTTAGATTTTGATGGAACTAATGGCTCAAATCCCTGGGGGTCGCTTTTTAGCGATGGCACCTATTTATATGGAATGACACAAAATGGAGGAACCAATCAAGCTGGCGTAATCTTCAAAATAAAACTGGACGGTACAGGTTACCAAAAACTACTAGACTTTAATACTACAAATGGAGGAAACCCCTTGGGATCGCTCATAAGTGATGGAATTTATTTATACGGAATGACTTCAGTTGGTGGCGCTTTTGGCAAAGGTTTGGTATTTAGTATAAAGCCAGATGGTACGGGCTATCAAGATCTTTTTGATTTTGATGGCATCAACGGCTCTACCCCTTATGGTTCATTATTCAACGATGGTACATATTTATATGGCCTAACAGCATATGGAGGTACTAACGGAAACGGAGTAATGTTTAAATTAAACCCAACTGGTGTACTGCCAATTACCTTAATGTCTTTCAACGGACAGTTAAAGCACAACAGCGTTTTATTAAATTGGCAAACCGTAAACGAGCTAAATGCTCAAAAATTTACCATTGAACGTAGCACAGGGACAGCTTTTACACCTTTGGGCAGCGTACCCGCGCTGAACAAGCCAGGTGTTAACAATTACACTTTTACAGATGCACAAACTAAGCCTGGCGTTAACTATTACAGGCTTGCAATGCTTGATAAAAACGGAGCTATTACTTACAGCAGTACTTTCAAAGTAAATAATGGTGATATTACTTTTAGCCTAAAATTAACTCCTAACCCAGCTGCAGATGTAACTGTTTTAAATATAGTCACTCCTTTACAGGGCCCCTATAGCATAACAATCGCAGACGCTATGGGCCATCTATTAAATAGCTCAAATGGTTCATGCGTAATTGGCAAAAATACACTGCAATTAAACATTGGGGATCTTAAACAAGGTGTGTATATAGTTACATACAGGGATGCTAATGGAGTACACAGTGTAAAAATGGTAAAAAAATGATATTTACTAAAAATATGTGTTTGTAAAAAGTATTTGTGGCTTCGAGGTTTATTTATATAACCATTAGCAGAAGCTGCTTACTCAATAATAGCAAGTTTCGCATTAATTTTTTTTTTCAACACAAGCCTATAGTAATTTGATATTGCTTTATAAAAAAATGGTTTTCATTTTATGCAGACAATATTTTTTCTAAACGAGTGTTTGAAAAATAGCCTTAGGCTATAATTATAAAAAATTCAGGGCTGCTTCCACCCTTTTTTGATGAAATCAGGTATTTCCTCAAAATCATATCCCGTATTTCTTTCAACAATTTTTACAATTTCAGTCATTTGCCGGGCATCTTTGAATGATAAATTAACCTCGGGTTCATGGTATGAATAAAGATGATACTTTGTTTTGGTGGCAACTTCAACAATATAAGAAATACCATCGGTGGGATCCTCGTAACCCTGCAATTCCGACTGATCACGAAGCCCCATAATGTTACAGTCAATAAGGCTGTCAATAAAAGCGGGCCATTGTATATTGCGGTTTGGCAATGTGGCTTTTTTTGTAAAAAAAAGCAGTGAATCAGGTTTCCGTTCATCATAATGAGGGTCAAAGGTTATTAAACTGGTATGCCATCCATTCACGTCTCTTTTAAAAACGGCTACTTTTTCGTGCGTAAAAGCACCACCTACCCAAAGCCTTATTTGTAAAGGGTCATAGCCATTTTCAATTCTGTCAAGTTTAAGCGAATCCGCCAGCAACAACAATATTTTGTATGATGACTCCCGTTTGGCAGACGGCTTGTTAAGCAATGCGGGTGCAATATCACGGGTAAATTTATGCTCCTTACAACCCGCTAACATCATTAAATAAAAAAGGGTGTATAAACGGAGGATTTTCATTTAGGGAATTTCTACCAAGTTAGATTTTTTTACCAAAACGGATCGGTTATTTTATGTATTGATGAGGCTTTGGGTTTATTGCCAGCCTTATGTAACAGCAATACCTTCCCTATAAATATAGCCTACATTCACTTAATTTTAGCCTTAGCCATCGCTGGTTTCC
>CAZRDD010000503.1:0-4024 GCA_964598675.1 uncultured Parafilimonas sp. | reverse complement strand
CATGATAGGCGGTGCAGGTAAAGATACCAGTGCCAATATGGTTTGGGGTTGGCAGGTACCTGTTAAGGGTTGGCCTAAGTTGTATCCCGCCACCAGCGACAGTTTTGTAACCCCTTTGCTGCAGCCGCAATGGGAGTGGAATTATCAGCCACGAAACGATAAATGGTCGTTAACAAAACACAAGGGGTATTTACGCCTGTATGCAACAATGCCCCTTCAGCAAAAGCAAAACAATGGCGTTGCCATATTGTATGCTGCCAATACGCTTACACAGCGCGCCATGCGTACCCAACAAAACGTAGCCACGGTTAAAATGCTGGTGAATAATATGGCTGAAGGTGGTTATGCTGGCCTTACCCATTTTTCAACACAAAACTTTACCCTTTTTGGGGTGCAGCAAAGCCATGGTAAAAGATGCCTGGTGTACAATGCCAATGGTGTACAACAAAAGGGCATAGCAATAACAGGCAGTGCGGTATGGCTACGGTCGGTTTGGGGGTACGATGGCCAGTGCAGCTATTTTTACAGCCTTGATGGGTTGGTGTTTAACGCTTTTGGGGCTGCATCGCAATTAACCTGGGGTAGCTACCGGGGAGACAGAATAGGCATTTTTAACTATAATCTAAAAGCTGAAAAGGGCTTTGTTGATGTTGACTGGTTTACCTACAGTTATCAAAAAGGGTAATGCAGGGTAAATTTTACGGGTGATTGAAACATAGCAGGCTGCGTATTTCAGGTGTTTTTTTAGGATTGCTTTGCGGCAGAATGAAGAGTGTTTAGCCCACCAACCAACATCTTCGCCAGCATTACTCCCCCGTAACCTCTTTAATCTCAAGGTCGTCGTTGTAAATGGTGCCTGTACTTATGGATGGCGCGGCATAAAGCCCAAAATGGGCCTGCGCCAGTAACCCGTTGCCATCAGCAATATTGGCGTACGATACCAGGGTGCCGTTTTGCCAAACCTTGGCGTAGCCTTTGCTTGGGCGGGTATCTAAATAAACTTTTATAAATACCCACTCCCGCTGGGGAAACGGCAGGGTAAAGGGCTGGTACAGCCAGTTTTTCTGGCCCTGCAGGGGTACATGCATCAGGTGTACATAGCCGTTGTAATCAAGGTTTACCAGTATGGTACGCGCCCATTTATCGGTGCTGTCGGTAGTTAACGTAGCAAAGCTAAGCCATTGGTTTTCTGGTGTATGGGCCACCAGGGGCATATCAACCCACACCCAAAAGCTAATATAACAGGGTGTATTAAAAACACCGCCCTGGGTTTTTTGAAACTGTATGGTAGGGTAGGCCCGGTGATTATTGTTTTGTGTTACGGTACTCTCCGGGTTGGCCCCGTACACCCATGCCTTGTGCGCATAATGGCCGGTATGCACCTGGCCGGCAGAGAGGGTATGAGAGGAGGTGTTCATGTAATTTTGCGGCACTATAAAAAAGTTATTGAAGTCGTTAAGGGTTTCAAACGAGGTAGAAAATGAGCGTAAACGGCTGCTGCCCGGTGCCAATTGCTTTTTACAACCGGAAAAAAGTAACCATGTTGCAGCAATCAGGCAAAGTTTTGTAAAGCGTGCTGGTTTTGTAGGCATAAGCGGGTACGCGTTGGTTGTGTAGCCAATGTAACGATAATAAAAAGCCATTGGTATAAAATTGATAATATTTTGTTAGGCAGAAGGTAAGGCAAAGCTGTTATGGTAAATATGGCAGCAATAATTTATACGGGTGATACCGTTTTATAAGGCAGGCGTAATGTGCCTTTAATAACGTAGCTTAGCTGTAACGATTAATTGCCATGAATAAAAGACATTTTATAAAATTATCATCGGCTGCAATGGCCGGTGTTGTACTTTCGCCTACTATGAGCTGGGCACAAACCAACAACAAACTTACCAACTGGGCGGGTAACCTTACCTACAGTACAGATAAGCTTGCCTTGCCTGCAACAGTACAGGATGCAAGGGCATTTATTGCAAAGGAAAAAAAGTTTAAAGTGCTGGGTACAAGGCACTGTTTTAACAACATTGCCGACAGTACCGACCAACTGTTGCAACTAAGCCAGTTACCTGCTGATATAGTTATTAATGCCGGTGCCCGCACCGTAACTGTAGGTGGCGCAGTACGTTACGGCCAACTGGCGGAGTACCTGCATCAAAACGGTTATGCGTTGCACAACCTTGCATCGCTGCCGCATATATCGGTGGCGGGTTCTACGGCAACTGCCACGCATGGCTCGGGCATACACAACGGCAATCTTTCATCGGTAGTGGCTGCGCTGGAGTTTATTACCGCCGCAGGCGAAACTGTAACCCTTAGCCGCGATAAAGATGGCGACCGCTTTTTGGGTGCCGTGGTACACCTTGGTGCCATAGGCGTTGTTACCCGCGTTACGCTGGATATTATGCCCACTTTTAATGTAAGGCAGGATGTGTACGAAAACCTTGCCCTGCAACAGCTTGAGCATAATTTTGATGCCATTATGGGCGCTGGCTACAGCGTTAGCCTGTTTACCGACTGGACAAATAAGAACTTTAGTGAGGTGTGGATTAAGAGCCGTGTGGAAGAGGGTAAGCCCTTAACCCTGCCCGCCAGCTTTTACGGTGCAACACCGGCCACTAAAAACCTGCACCCTATAGTGGCCCTTTCTGCCGAAAACTGTACTGACCAGATGGGGGTGCCAGGCCCCTGGCATGAGCGTCTGCCGCATTTTAAAATGGGTTTTACCCCCAGCAGCGGCAAGGAGCTGCAAAGCGAGTATTTTGTGCCGCGCCAGCATGCTTACGAGGCCATTGCTGCGGTAGAAACCTTGCACGAACTTATTACCCCGCACCTGTTTATTACCGAGATACGCACCATTGATGCGGATAGTTTTTGGATGAGCCCCTGCTATAAACAACCCAGCGTTACCATACATTTTACCTGGAAGCAGGAGTGGGATGCCGTAAGCAAATTACTGCCCCTTATTGAAGATAAGCTGGCCCCTTTTAACGCCAAACCTCATTGGGGTAAACTGTTTACCATGCCTTACGCCCGCCTTAAAACACTGTACGGCAACCGGCTAACCCGTTTTCAACAATTGGTTAAGGAGTTTGACCCCGGGGGCAAGTTTACCAACCAGTTTTTGGCGCAAAACATTTGGGGGCATAATGCATAACATAACTTATTTATACGCTAAAGAAGCGGGTAAATAATACGCCCCAGCCTGGCAAAAAAACTACCAATCAATTTAAATTAATAAACAAAGGCCGCCTTAAAATAATGAGGCGGCCTTTGTTTTATAAAACTTCTGCCAGCGGTTTTATTGCGGCCCCTGGGGGCCTGCTGGCCTGCCACTTTTTTTTAGCGTTTTTTCAATTTGCCTGTACTTTTCAAAATAGCTGCCAATTAACACTTGGGCCAAGGCATCACCGCACTTTTTTTGCAGGGCCAGTAACTGGCTATGCAGTTAATCCAGCTTCTCCCTCTCTGCTGCGGGTGGCTGTGGCTTAGTGGTTGGCTGTACAACACTGTAGTTGTGGTTGCTAATAACACTGTTGCTTAAAAGCTTTTTTATAACTAACTTTTTAAACATTAAACGCTTGCTAGTAGTATGTTGCTGTTGCCAATAAAAACCTTTGGGTGCAATTGCGTTTTAATAAAATACAAACCATTACAAGGCATCTACAACTGCCTGTTCAGGTAAATAAAAAGCTGTTAAAAGTCGTTAACAAAACATAACGGTTGAATTGTGTATAGTTCTTTTATCTATTTGTTAATAGCGCATTTTGCACAATAGGGCTTTTGGCATCAGTAAAAACTTTAACTGCCATTTGCAAAAGCGTTAACAAATAAATAGCAATAGCACTGGTGTAAGCTTCGCTCAATTTTTTGTCGCCAAAAAACCCTTGTTCATCGCAAAAATTTAGGATTATATAGTTTATATATTAACATTGAACTATATTTTGTTCACATGAGTTTTTACCGGCAATTGTATAATATTTTAAGAATATTATGGCAAACCATTGCCTGGGGTACGCTTTTTGCC
>CAZRDD010000502.1:0-4029 GCA_964598675.1 uncultured Parafilimonas sp. | reverse complement strand
ACAGGGCAGCTTTTTTAGTTTCAAAAAAAATTACACCATCGAAAGAAAAAAAATGGCAGCATAAATACAAAACGCATTGCAGTAAATATAACTGCAATTGCTTAACAGGCAGCCAAACATTCATATACTCTTCGTATTATTGCTCATCTAAACCTTTAGCTATGCAACGGTTATGCATTTTATGCTTTACTTTACTATTCAGTTTCTTTTCTACGGCATTTGCACAGAAAAAAGCCGAACCTTTTAAATTTGGCGATATTAAACCCGCCGATTTTGCACCCACCGTTTACAGCATAGACAGCAGCGCCAGTGCAATAATACTGGCCGATGTTGGCGAAACCTGGTTTGAAGGCAACAGCAATGGCAATTTCTCCTTACTTACGCGCCGTTTTACGCGCATGAGAATGATTAACAGAAACGGATTTGATAATGCTACCATTGAAATTCCACTTTATATTGACGGCAATACTGAGGAAGAGTTAAGCAAACTTGAAGCAGTTACTTATAACCTGGAAAATGGCTCAGTGGTTAGCACCCCGGTTGATAAAGCCTCCATTTTTAAAGACAAAATTTCCGCCCATCATATTGTACGCAAGTTTACCTTCCCTAACATTAAGGAGGGCTCTATTATTGAGTACCGTTACATTGTAAAATCACCATTTTATTTTAACCTGCAGCCGTGGACTTTTCAGGGCAGGCTTCCACGCCTGTGGAGCGATTTTAAAGCAACCATACCCAACAGCATTTTCGATTATGTGCTTATGAAGCATGGTTACCATCCCTATTTGCTTGATACTACGTACAACTCTTCCGAAGTATACAATATTCACGAAAACGGCGAGGGTGCTTACTCCAGCGGCCAAAACTTTACCATACGCTCCAACACCGTTATTGCCCACTGGATAATGAAAGATGTGCCACCTTTAAAAAGCGAAAGTTTTATTACTACGCTTGATAATTATAAATCGCGCATTGAATTTCAGTTACGGCGTATTAAATATTCCGAAACGAATATTGAGGAATACATGGGCGATTGGAAACAATTAGCAGACAGGTTAATGAAACGGGAAGACTTTGGCGTACCACTTACCGAAAACAATGGCTGGCTAACAGATGAACTTAAAAAAATTACCAGCGGCAGTAAAACCGACTTAAGCACCGCAAAGCTGGTGTACGCCTACCTGAGGGACAATTTTACCAGTACCACAACAGAAGGCTTGCGAACAACGAAACCCCTTAAAAAAACATTTCAGGATAAAAATGGCAGCGTGGCCGATATTAATCTTTTGTTGGTGGCAGCACTAAAAAAACTTGGACTTGATGCAGCACCAGCTATTTTAAGCACAAGGGGTAATGGCAAGGCTTCGGATGAGTACCCGCTGATTGACCAATACAACTATGTAATAGCAAACGTTGCCATTAACGGCACCAATTACCTGCTTGATGCCACCAATAAACTGGCAGGGTTTGGCAAACTGCCCGGCGAATTATACAATGGTTCGGCCAGGGTAATAGCCGAAGTGCCAGGCCTGCAGATACTTTCGGCAGACTCGCTGCACGAAACGAAGGTAAACACGGTATTTATTTTCAATAATGAGGATGGTAAAGGCATGTCTGCAAGCTTTACCACAAAATATGGCGACCAGGAATCAATGAAGATGAGGGAAACACTGGGGAAGCAAAACCTGGAGGGTTATTTTAAAACCATCGCAAAAAAGTTTTTGTTTGAAACCGGTATAAGTAATACCAGCGTAGACTCGCTGAATATTTTGGAAGAGCCACTTACTGTTAAATACAACTTTACCTTTAACACCAATGGCGAGGATATTATCTATTTTAGCCCATTGCTGTATGAAGCCTATAAAGAAAACCCATTTAAATCTGCCGACCGCGCTTACCCGGTTGAAATGCCTTATTGCCTGGCTGAAACCTACATATTAAATATGGAAATACCCAGGGGGTACAGGGTGGACGAAATGCCAAAATCGTTAAAAATAAACTTTAACGGTACCCAGGGTATGTTTGAGTACCTGATAGCATTAAGCGCCACCAACATACAATTAAGGTGCAGGGTATTGCTTAACCAGGCAAATTTTGATACCGAGGATTACCAGTCTTTAAGGGAGTTTTTTGCTGCCATTGTAAAAAAGCAGTCGGAACAAATAGTGTTTAAGAAGATAAAAAATCAGTAGCCCGTTATACGGTTATAGATTAATGCAAAGCCGTTTTAAACATCCCAAAAGCAACCTTCCCGCTTTTGGGATGTTTGTATTTTAAGCCCTTAGTTTTTAAAGGGCAAAACGCTGTCAATAGCACTTTTAATATCCAGGTAAACATCCCGTTTCTGTTCGCTGCCAAGCAGCGTTTTTACAAAAACAATACTGGCATAACCACGGCAGTTATCCACCATGGGCCAGGTGCCAAACAGGCCGGGGCTGCACACGCAAATGCCTTTACCGCTGGCATCCTGCTCAAGCAGCCACTCACCTAAGCCATAATTGTACCCTTCGGCAGCCTTTGGTGCATACTTTATCATATCCAGGGTTGTTTGGGCCTGCTGCATTTGGGTGATGGCGCTTTCACTTAAAATGCGTTTGCCTTTAAACATCCCTTTATCAAGTATCATCGAAAGAAAATTCATATAATCAGCCGCAGTGGAAACAGCCCCACCGCTGGGGTTGGGGGCCTTGTCAAAATCTTGCTGAAAAGTTGTATTACGCATACCCAATGGTTTGAACAACCGCTGCTGCATCAGTTGTTCAAAACTCTTTTTACCCACTACCTCCAGCACCCGGCCAGCAATGTTAAGGCCAATGGTACTGTACCTGAACTCTTTGCCCGGCTGTGCAAAAATTTCGCGTGTACTGGCAAAATCGTTCACTTCATCCTCCAGTGTTTTGTACCGGCCCAACTTTAATATACCCATCAACCCTTTTTCATCTTCAATGCCTGTAAGGTGGCTAAGGCACTGCCGTATGGTAATATAGCCTTTTAAATAACGCCCGTAAATGGGCAGGTAGGTGGCAACTTTATCATCAAGGCTAAGCTTGCCTTCATCTACAAACGTCATTACAAGGGCCGCAGTAAGCCATTTGCTGCAACTGGCAATGGGTGCCTGTGTTGTTGCTTTAAAATCGCCCTGCTCTTTGGTGTAAATAATTTTGTTATCCTTATAAATAAGGGTAACCACATTACCGCCCAATTGCTTTTGGTGCCGCAACAAGGCAGCCTCTAAACCATTAAAATCGTATTGTGCGTGTACCGCCTGAAAAAATAACAGGCATACTGCAGCAGTGCTGACTTTTAAGCAGGCCTTTAACCGGTTTTGTGCCATAATAACGGTATTTTTTACGTTTTTACTAACTGTGTATGCTTTTTGCTGCTTAATAATAAATGTTTAAAAAACGATGATAAGCAATATCCTGTTAAACTGTTGATAACCGTTAACGTTTAACGGGATAAAAAATTATCGCCAAAAACCTTAACGGTGCAAACAACCGACAAATACCGGCAAAACAACGGTGAGATGCCGGTTGAAGCCTGAACATTAAAAATAACACAAACCTTATATGAACCTAAATAATTATACCATTAAAGCGCAGGAGGTTATACAGCAAAGCCAGCAACTGGCCTTTAATGCAGGTAACCCCAATATTGAAACCGAGCACTTGCTTAAAGCATTGCTGGACCAGGAAGACTCCCCCGTGGAATACCTTCTTAAAAAGAATAACGTAACCGTTAACCTTGTTGAAAGCAAGCTTGACGAATTGCTGAACCGTTTGCCAAAAACAGGCGGTGCAGAAGCAGGGCAAGCGCTGTCGCGCGACCTTAACAGCACCCTGCTTAAAGCCAACAGTGTTTTAAAACAGTTTGGCGATGAATTTGTTACTGCCGAGCACCTTTTGCTGGCCGTTTTACAGGGTAACGATAATGCAGCCAAACTGCTTAAAGATGCCGGGCTTAACGAGAAGGGGTTGGTGGCAGCAATTAAGGATTTGCGCAAAGGCGAATCAGTAAAGTCGCAAACGC
>CAZRDD010000501.1:0-4037 GCA_964598675.1 uncultured Parafilimonas sp. | reverse complement strand
CCTATTTCAATAGGGTCGTACGATGACTACCAGGTGTATAGTAAAGGTACACTTGTAAATGTTGTAATAACCCACCGCGAAAATAGCCTCGGTTTTATAAAATTTACGCTTGGGGGTAAACAATACGATAAACGTGTGGGCAAAGGGGATGATAATACTGTGGAATACTTTAAGCCAGGCCAAACCTTACAGCTTAAATACTTAAAAGGGTATGAAGATCATTTTTTATTTCCCGATGAAAACCCTTTATACTCTTATGCTTTAGTATTGTGTATGTTTTTGTTGATGATATTTTATTTTGCAAGGTATCTTGTTACCGGTAAAGAGTAACCGTACAACTGCCTTCCGGTGGCTATACAAAATCCTACTTATTATTTTATTGCTTCCTCCACCCGCTCCAACCCTTTCTCAATACCGCTTTTAATCATATTGCCGTAGCCGTCATCGGGCAGGTGGCGGGCAAAGCTAAGGGCCTGCAGGTAGTGGGCTTTGGCCTGTTGGGGCTGGTGCATATCCTCATAGCATTTGGCAATGTTAAGGTACAGCGATGGGTAGGTGGCCTCCATACCGTTGCCGGTTATGCGCAGGGCATGCCGCAGGGCGGTTTCGTCCCACGCCAGCTTATCTGCCACGGTGGGCTGGTGCCGGGCAACGTAATGGGCGGCAACAAATTTATCCATATCGCTTTCGGCCTGCTGCCATGCCTGCATAAACAGGGCAAGCGCTTCGCCGGGCTGGCCGGTGGCCTCCTGTTGCATGCCTTGTGCACACAGTTTAACAATGGGGTTATCGGGGTTAAATTGCATAACAGGTATTGTTTTGGGGGGTAATAAGCATATTATTTACGGCAGCGCCTGGTTAACAGTTGGTTGTACAGCACGCGCAACAAGGTTGCCTGGCAACTGCGGGCATAAATATAAGGGATTGCTGTGTATGATGGCCGGTGTATACCAGTGGTTTTGGATAATAGTAATATGTATATTTGCTTACAAAACCCACCCCGCATGGTTACCCATTATGCTTACAGGCCCATTAGCAAAATACCGCTTATAGCTTTTAGCACAGTTTATATTTTTTTATTGAGCATGTTAATTTCAAAACATCAGTCGTTAGCAAGCACGCTAATGCAAGCAGGGACCGCTACTGTTTTTGTGTACCTGTTTATCAGAACGATATTCATCAAACACTATGTTACCGTTACTCCCGAATATATAATTATACGGGAGGTTTGGTACAATCAAAAAATATGGCTTAAAAACATTAAAAAGGTTACGGTGTATGATGATGAGTATAGCTTTTTTCAGCAGAAACGTATTGCATTTAAACTCAGTTGGTGGCGGCACATTCGTTTGATAAAGATGAATGTTAAAAAATCAGACTGGCCCGGACTGGTTAGCTGGGCTGTAAACCTGCCAGTGCAACAGTAAGTGTTGCCGAGGTGTTTATTTTGAGTACCTTAGTGGTAAGTAGTATAAATTAAGCCCCATTGCTATGGTTGTTAATTGCGCCGTGAAGCCTGTGTATAAAGTTGGCAGTATAGCCTTTGCCACTATTTGGCTATATTGTATTTGCAGCCTGGCTGCAAAGCCCTACGGTGTAAAAGAAATTGTTTTGTTTGCAGTGCTTGGAGGGCTGTATTTGTACGCGTTATTAAGGGTTATAACAGTAAAATATCATGTTGCTATTACGCCAGATACATTTATAAGAAGGAGTTATTTGTTAAGCGAAACCATTGCCATTGAAAACATAAAACATGTGGAAGTGAGCAGGGATAAAATTTTGTTTAGCTACCAGCGCAGGTTGTTTAAACACAGATGGTGGCGTAAAACAGGTATTTACAGGGCCTATATTAATCCTGCAGACTGGCCCGGGCTGGTTAGCTGGGCGGAAAGCCTGCAAGTGCAACCATAAGTGTTTTTAGGGGCTGCCTCTGTACCACAACATATTCTGCAATTAATACTAAACACACCTGCATTAAGCGTTTAACAATACTAACAACCCTTTGCGTTGCCATTGCATTTTTGGGCAAGGTGCAGGCCCAGCCCGGCAACCCCCGGGTTATAAAACGGTTTACAAATGTTACGGCTTTATGGCTAAAGCCTTATGTGGATAGCATCAACGCCTTGCCCGGTAATAACGCACCAATACCTGCTTTTATGCAGTGTGCATGTGTTGATACTCACCCGCCTGTGTTTGCTGGCTTTCGTGGTAGTTTTAGGTGGATGGTGTTACAGCAGGTTGCTAACAAGCAGTTATTATTGTTTTTGTTACATGCCCCCGATGGCTATACCAGGCGTTTTAAAGCGGTTTGTACGCAAGGTGATAATGCTAAGTGGCTATATAGCAATAAATCGTTTTACGGCCTTATAAAGTTGCGATATGCACAACTTACAGGGTTGTAGCTTTGGCCTGCCACCGGTAACTTTACCTTAATACGCTTATATAAAAAATACCCTGCCAGGAATAGCAGGGACAAGTACCTTTGAAACTATGGCAAAAGTATGCCATAGATTTTTGTATAAAATACCTTAAATAAGTAGTATGCGGGGTATTGTGGTAAGTTTCTTGATAGTTGAAAATGCCGAGTGCTTATGCAAATGCTGTAAAAGGCATACGCCTTTATTGGCTGCCAGCGTGCTTGTATGTTTAAATGCCGTAAGTAAACCCCAATGGTTGTAAAATTTAAACCTTCTGAAAAATTATTGGAGATTTTGCAGAAGGTTTTTAAATTAAAATATATTTTAATGCCTTGTGTTTTACGCTTTGGCTAAAAACAGCAGCGTTAAGCCACACACCAAAACATACACAGCAATTGTTACAGACAAGGTGTTTTGTATCCGCTTGGCTTTTTTACGCTCATCGCCACTGGTGTTTACTATGTCGTAATAATTAAAGTACAGCCAGTTGAAAATATTTTTGCGGCGGGTGGCTTTAAAAAAAAGCACTGTTTTAATAACTATTAGTATAATTAATACGCCTAACATGGCGGCTGCTATGGCTATAAAGTAGTTTTGGTCCATACAAATGTTGCGTTTAATGTTGTATTATTAATAGTAATAAAGTAAACTTTATAGTATATGCTTAGCCTCTTGGTTTTTTTGTAACAGACATTATTGCTGTACTACCTTTGGGCCTGTATACCAAATAACCTGGGTGTGGATTGTTGTATAAACTGGCACAATTAATGCCAGCTTGTGTGCATACGGTATGGAAGAAGGGATTCATCAATGGAACTGGATTTAATTATAATAACGTTGACTTTTACACCAACGCATGCAAGATAATAAAAATTGGCGAAAAAAAAAGGGCATCCATAAAAATGGTATAAATTATACATTAAGCCTTTGTTTACAGGCATTTACAGGCCACTGGTAGGTATAATAATACCTGTTAGTATAAACAGGTTAAAACGTTGGGTATTTATAAAAAATAGTATCAGCTTTTTTGGTTAACTATTTTTTACATAATAACTTTTAAAACGTATTGCCGCAGCACCATTTTTTAAGGGTGTTTTTTAGCAAAACGGCTGTTTACCAGCATTATAGCGGCAAGCAGTAATATGTTGTATATTTGTTAATGCTTGTTTTGCTTGCAGGTTAGGCATTTTACCTAAGCTGCTGTTTATTAATGTTGTAGTAAACTACAACTAAAGCAATGTATATGAAAAATAGATTAACTTTTGTTGTGGCTGCGGCCATATTGGGTTATACTTTTGGTACCGCCTGCAAACAACCCGGTGGCAGCAATGCCAAACGTGCCGAAGCTGCGGCGGCTGCCGCGCAGGACAGAGATGCTAAAGCTGTTGCCATTATTAAAGATTTTTACACCGCTTACATGTACCAGTTTGCCGCTGCCCCTGGCCCAAACAGCCAGGAGAGGCTTGATAGTATTGCCAGCCAGTATTGCAGTGGCGATATGATAAACGAAATACATAAAACCGCACTGGAGGCCGACCCTTTTTTACATGCGCAGGATTGCGACAGCGCCTGGGTTAAAACCCTGCTGGTAGTTAAAGACAGTGTTAAGCAAAACACCTA
>CAZRDD010000500.1:0-4040 GCA_964598675.1 uncultured Parafilimonas sp. | reverse complement strand
CCGGTGATACCATTTACCTATACAGTAAAAACAAAAAGCCCGCCAGGATGTATGTTTTTGAAAATGCACTGGCACTTAACAAAACGGACTCCCTGTATTACAACCAATTAAAAGGAAGGACCATAAACGGGTATTTTAAAAATGGGGAGATTGACTACATGCATGCCAAAGGCAATGCCGAAAGCGTGTACTACGGGCAGGATGAACGCAATAAATTTATTAGCGTAAACAAGGCCAAAGCGGATATTATTGACATGTATTTTGACAACAAAAAGCCACGCAAAGTGGTACTGCGCAGCAGCGTGGAAGGTACCGCCTACCCTATGCGGCAGGTAAACCACGAGGATTTGCGCCTGCGGGGTTTTAAGTGGCTTGATGCATTGCGGCCAAAAACAAAATACGCCTTTATACCCGCCGATACTTTACCCAAAGTAAAGTTACCGGCAGTAGTAACCCCTGACAAACAGGCACCTGCAAAAGAGGCCAAACCCGCTGCAAATAAGAAAGCAGTTTTAAAAAAACAGCCTGCTTCACCTGCAAAACTATAATACAGTATACTTAAGCTTATCAAGATAACGCAGCCCGTAAAAAATAGTGGTAATGTGCATGGCTTGTATCATGCGCTTTTCTTCTATATATTGCTGTAACTCATCCATCGTAATCTCAAGCACTTCAATTTCTTCATGCTCATCCAGTTTCTGCTCCTGTACCTTGCGGCCACCGGTAGCAATAAACATGTGCATAAAATTGCTGTTGGTTGATGGGTTGGGCGATGTTTTACCTAAGTAATGTACGGTTTCAAAGGCGTAGCCGGTTTCTTCCAAAAGCTCACGGCGTATCCCATCTTCGTAAGTAGCATCGGTATCGTCTACACATCCACCAGGCAGTTCAATACAAACTTCGCCAATTGCATGCCTGTATTGTTTTACCAAAATTACTTTACCATCTTCGGTAACAGCAAGCGCTGTGGCCCATTCAGGAAACTCCAAAACATAATAATCATCTACAATGCTGCCATCGGGTTTCTCGCACCGGTCTTTACGCGCTGTAAACCATTTAACCTTGTAAACATACTCAGAAGACAGTGTTTTCCATTTCATAAGTAATAGTTCTCCAACCTCTCTTTAAAAGAGTATTTTAAGCCTTTACGGCTAACCATTAGATAGTTACAAATCCATTAACCAAGCAGGAGGCTCTGTACATAATACATTACCTGCAAATAAAAGTTGTTTGCCAAATTTGCAGCAAACTACCAGCCCATTTTTTCTTTTAAAGCGGTTACATGTGCCGTATGGTGCCTGCCATGCCAGGCGTACATACCCAGCAAATGCCACAGCGTCATTTCTCTTTTATGCTCCGGGTGATAAACCGTGCGCAACCATTGCTCATCTGTAATGTTTTTAATGGCGGCCACCCAGCGCAGGTGCAATGCATGCAACAGGGTTATAGATATATTTACGGGCAGTACAACATCATCAAGCTTAGCCCACTCTCCTTCTTCATAAGGCTTAATAGGCGGGTTTTCTTCTGTAAGGCCCAGTTTAAACCGTACATAAGCATTTATATGGCTGTCGGCAACATGGTGTATCAATTGCTGAACCGTCCAGCCACCATCGCGGTAAGGTGTATGCAGTTGCGCTTCATCAAGTGTTTGAATAGCCAGGTCAAGCTCCGTGGGCAGAAACTTTAAATCGGCCAGCCATTTATCCTTTTGCTCGTTGCTATAGGGTTGTGCCTCGTATTTGCCAATTGGGTAACGCGGGTCGTTGCTCATGGTATATAAATTTTTGTGTAACAAGGTATTAGTGCTGCTGAAAAAACAAAACATGCCAGCCTGCAAACTATTCACCTATAATTTCATGCCCAGTTATGTGTATAAACACATCTTCCAGGTTGGCTTTTTTAACGGGGGCTTCTCTTTCAAAGCCACTGGACACCAGCTTATCAATCAAGTTGCCGGGTGTATCAAGCGCAACTATCTCACCGGCATCAATAATCGCCACACGGTCGCACAATATTTCGGCCTCATCCATGTAATGGGTGGTAATAATTACAGTGGTACCCTTTTCCCGTATTTCCTGTATCAGGTGCCACAGGTTACGGCGTGCCTGGGGGTCAAGCCCGGTAGTAGGCTCATCCAGAAAAATAATTTTGGGAGTATTTATCAAAGTTGTGGCGATGCTAAAACGTTGTTTCTGGCCACCGCTCAACTCCTTAAACTTTGCCTTCGATTTATCTTTATTCTTAATTTTTTGCTTTTCTTCTTTGCTTACAGAAGGGTCTTTTAACTTTTGCTTTTCTTCTTCTGTTATGGTAAGGTTTACCAGACGCAGCATATCAGCAGCATCAACCTTTTTGTTATACAAACCAGCAAAAAGCTCAATCAGTTCGGTAAGGTTAAGGCCAGGGTAATAGCCAGATGTTTGCAACTGCACCCCTATAATTTTTTTAATATCGTTGGGCTGCCGGTCAAGGTCAAGCCCATCTACGGTAACCACACCACTTGTTTTATCGCGCAGTGTTTCAATTATTTCAAGCGTGGTGCTTTTGCCGGCACCATTGGGCCCAAGCAACCCAAATATTTCCCCCTCGTACACCTCAAAACCAATGCCTTTAACTGCCTCCAGCTTTCCGTACTTCTTAACCAGGTCTTTTACTGATATTATTACTTTTTGCATAGTTAAACATTCGCCCTTGGCATTACACCTAAAGCAGTGAGAAAGAAAAACCAAATGCTGCGCCGCTTTACAGCCCGTTACAAAGATAATTCCATTTTAACATCGGCAGTAACAAAAGGGCTGTCTTCCAACGCCACATGCCTGAAGCCGTATTTCTCGTACAGCGCAATAGCTGTGGTAAGCTGGCTGTTTGAGTAAAGCATTACTGTTTTTGCACCCAGCAGCCGCGCTTTTTCCAAGCATTTTTCTATAAGCAAACGGCTTAGGCCCCGCCCCCTGTAAGCAGGGGCAACAGCCATTTTAGCCAACTCATATACGCCGTCTTCTACAAAAATAATGGCTGCGCTGCCGGCAAGTACACCATCTTCAACAGCCAGGTAAATATGGCCGCCACCATCAATTATTTTCTTTTGTGGATTGTTAAGCACTTCCAGGTCGTACTCTTCAACAAGCTGGTATTGCTCCAGCCAATGCATATTTATCTCTTTAAACGCATCTTTATATTGTGCCGAATAATCAATTAACGTTGCCATGCAAAGTATCTTTTACAGTTGCAAGGTACGTATGGCAACACAAAACAGCGTACTAAATATAGTGTTGGTGTAAGCAGTTTAACCCGCACTATTTACGTATGAATATTTGGGTAAAGTATATTATGCCGCCTTCATCCACCGCACAACCAATACCAGTTAGGCTATAATTGCCCTGTATGTTCTTTTTATGGCCGGGGCTGTGCAACCAGCCTGATACCACCTGCTTTGCTGTTAATTTACCATCAGCCACATTTTCAGCCGCAGCGGATACCGTTACCCCCAGCGAGGTTGATATAGCCGCAGCCCTGGCCTCAAAGCCCGTATGGCCAAAAGGGGTGCGCCTGGCGGCCATATTGGCGCTGTGTTTTGCCGCCTGCAAATTAGCTGCATCAAGCATTTGCAAGGGCTGCAACCCAATTGACACACGGTATTGGTTTACATAAGCCAAAATATCCTGCTGCATGGTAACTGCATCAAAACGGTTGCTGGCTGCAGGGCTGCTGGCGTTGTTGTTTTTTGCTGGGGGGGCCATTTTATGGGTACAGGCCGTAAAAGTTAACATTGCGGCCACTGTTAAAAAGCCAAATAAAAGCTTGCTGTTTTTCATACGTTAAAGATTTTTGCTGCATCAGTTCAAGTTCTGTACCAAAAATTAAAACTGCTCAGGCTAATGGGCAGCTAACTGTTAAAAACATTAAAAAACTACAGGCAGCACTTACCAACAGGCAAATTGGCGGGCATTAGTAAGGTTACAAAAATACAGCGCTATATTTGTTGCCATATTAAACAGCAACCTGCATGAAAGTTTTTAAGTGTGGAGGAGCCAGCG
>CAZRDD010000499.1:0-4041 GCA_964598675.1 uncultured Parafilimonas sp. | reverse complement strand
TCTATCAAACTAATATAGAAACAGTAAAATTTTTGTGAGTACCGTTAAAAATGCCACTTGTTTTTACTAAACACACCCTTTGTTTTTGCCCGCAGGTTATGTTGTACATGTTGTAGCCTGTCTTTCCTCATTTTTAGTTAAAAAATGCTTGAAATGCCCCTGTTTTACCCAAAAATACCGTAGTTTTCTGCTTTTAAACCCCTCTTTCTGTGTAACTTTGCACACTTGCCAAAAAAAGAGGAAAACTTAATTATGACTGAAGATTTCAAAGAGGATGTTACCCCGGAAGTAAATAGTTACGGGGCAGACAGCATCCAGGTGCTCGAAGGTTTGGAAGCAGTGCGTAAAAGGCCGGCGATGTACATTGGTGATATTGGCGTAAAAGGCTTGCACCACCTTGTATACGAAGTTGTTGATAACTCCATAGATGAAGCGCTTGCAGGCTATTGCAAAAACATCATCGTAACCATACATGAAGATAACTCTATTTCTGTTGAGGATGATGGCCGTGGTATACCTACCGGCATCAACCAGAAACAAGGGGTAAGTGCCCTGCAGGTGGCCATGACCATTTTGCATGCTGGCGGTAAGTTTGATAAAAATACCTATAAAGTGTCCGGCGGTTTGCATGGGGTGGGGGTAAGTTGCGTAAACGCCCTTAGTACCAAAATGCTTACTACTGTATTTAGGGAAGGCAAGATTTTTGAACAGCAATATCATATAGGTATACCCGATTACCCCGTTCGCGAAATTGGCACTACCGAAAAACATGGTACCCTTCAGCACTTTTGGCCCGATGGCTCTATCTTTCAAACAACAGAATACAACAGGGAGATACTGGAAGGCAGGCTGCGTGAGTTAAGCTTTCTTAACAAAAGGATTAGCATTACCATTAACGACCTGCGTGAGAAGGATGAGGAAGGAAATACTTACAGCAAAGTATTTTACAGCGAGGGTGGTATCATTGAGTTTGTGGAGATGCTTGATAAAATAGGCAAGCGCACCCCGCTTATTGCAAACCCGCTGTATGTTGAGGCACACGACCCCGCATCAAACGTGGCGGTTGATGTTGCATTAACCTACAACGACGATTTTAAAGAGCATATTTTTTCGTACGTAAACAATATCAACACCATTGAAGGTGGTACCCACGTGGCTGGTTTTAGAACAGCGCTTACCCGTGTATTTAAGAACTACGGCGATAAACAGGGGCTTTTTGAGAAAGCCAAAGTGGAGGTGGAAGGCGATGACTTTAGGGAAGGCTTAACCGCCATTATTTCGGTTAAAGTACCTGAGCCACAGTTTGAAGGCCAAACAAAAACCAAGCTCGGTAACAGCGAGGTAAGTGGTATTGTGCAGGTTTCTGTAAGCCGTGCCCTGGAAATTTACCTGGAAGAAAACCCCAGGGAAGCCAAAAACATCATCAGCAAAGTGGTGCTGGCAGCCCAGGCGCGTGTAGCCGCTAAAAAGGCCCGCGAAATGGTACAGCGCAAAACGGTGCTTAGCGGCAGCGGTTTGCCCGGTAAACTGGCCGATTGCAGTGAGAGAGACCCCGAAAAATGCGAGTTGTTCCTGGTGGAAGGTGATTCGGCCGGTGGCACTGCAAAGCAGGGCCGCGACAGGTCGTACCAGGCTATTTTACCCCTGCGTGGTAAAATACTTAACGTGGAGAAGGCCATGGAGCACAAGATTTATGAGAACGAGGAAATTCGCAACATATTTACAGCCATGGGCGTAAGTGTGGGTACACCCGATGACCCCAAAGCGCTTAACCTGTCAAAGCTGCGCTACCACAAGCTGATTATTATGACCGATGCCGATGTGGACGGAAGCCACATTGCTACCCTGATACTTACCTTTATTTTCCGCTATATGAAGGAGCTGGTTACACAGGGTTATGTGTACATAGCCCAGCCACCTTTGTATTTGGTTAAGCGTGGTAAAGAGCAGGAGTACGCTTATAATGAGGAGCAACGCAAATTTCACATAGCCCGCTTGGGCAATGGCAAGGAAGACAGTGTTACCCTGCAGCGCTATAAAGGTTTGGGTGAGATGAACAGTGAGCAGTTATGGGAAACCACGATGGACCCTACCCGCAGAACGCTAAAACGCGTTAGCATAGACAGCCTTATAAACGCCGATGAAGTTTTTAGCATGTTAATGGGCGATGAGGTTGCACCCCGCAGGGAGTTTATTGAAACCCATGCCAAATATGCAAAACTGGATGTGTAATATTGATGTTACAAGTTGAAATTGATATAAAAATCAACCTTTTAAGTGTTAAAATAACCAAGGCTGCCCGTAAAAGGCAGCCTTTTTACACCTGTTTTGGCATTATATGGGTTATTATTTGTAACCTTGCGCCATAATAATTACCAAACATAAAAACAGATAACCATGGACACCTCGAAAATGATCAAGGCATATTCTTTAAAGACGAAGGAAAAAGATGTACCCATGCAAAATGCCGTGATTTCAAAAACGCCCCGCGGGGGCTATATTGCCAAAGGCGATGATGGCAAAGGCAACAAAATGAGCGCAATTCTGGGCGAAGCGAAAGCTTTACAGGCAATTGCAGACGGCGTAGCTAAAAAAGATTTTTAAGTTTTTTGCATACCCGCATAAAAAAAACCGGCAACTGCCGGTTTTTTTTATGCGGGTATGCTATCTTCTTCTCCAAAACTGCCTTAAATCAAGCGTATAAGGGTATTCCTTGCTAATCTCTAAAGGCGGTAGGTCCACTGCAAAAGGCACCCTGCCCGGCTCAATGTAATGCTGTACTTCCGTAATGTAAGGCCGTGGCATTAATGTGCCCTGGGTATGGCCGGTATCGGTAAAGCGGCTTATGCGCCTGCTTTCTGCCTCGTAGCTGTTTACCGGAAAGGTGTCGTAGTTTCTTCCGCCGGGGTGCGCCACGTAATAGGTACAGCCGCCAATGCTTCTGCTGTTCCAGGTATCTACTATGTCAAAAGTAATTGGTGTATCTACCCCAATGGTTGGGTGTAATGCAGATGGTGGCTGCCAGGCCCGGTAACGTACGCCGCCCACAAACTCCTCCTGTATACCTGTTTCGTACAGTGGTATTCTTTTACCGTTGCAAAGCAGGGCATAACGGCTGTTACTAAAGCCTTTTACTTTTACCTGCACCCGCTCCAGCGATGAGTCAACAAACCTTGCCGTACCTGTACTGCTCATTTCTTCGCCCAGTACATGCCAGGGTTCAATACCCATCCGCAATTCAAGCTCCATACCTTTTACCAGCACCCTGCCATAATGCGGGAACCTGAATTCAAAAAACGGGTCGAACCAGTTTAACTGAAATGGGTAGCCTGCATCATTCAGGTCGCTTACAATGTCTTTTATATCCTGCTCAACAAACCAGGGCAGCATAAATTTATCATGCAGTTCGGTGCCCCAGCGTACAAGGTCGTGCTTGTAAGGTTTGTTCCAGAACTTTGCCACCAGTGCACGTATCAGCAGCATTTGCAGCATACTCATTTGTTTGTGGGGCGGCATATCAAAAGCCCTGAACTCCAATATACCTAACCTGCCCGAAGAAGAGTCGGGCGAATACATTTTATCAATACAAAGCTCGGAGCGGTGGGTGTTGCCGGTAATATCTGTTAACAGGTGGCGGAAAAGCCTGTCAACCAGCCAAAAGGGCGTATGCCCGTGCTCTGGTACCTGGCTGAACGCAATTTCCATTTCGTACAATTTCTCATCCCTGCCCTCATCAATACGGGGGGCCTGGCTGGTGGGACCTATAAACGACCCCGAGAAGAGGTAGGAGAGGCCGGGGTGATGCTGCCAGTAAGTAATAATACTCCTTAACAGGTCGGGCCTGCGCAGCAGGGGGCTGTCGGATGGCGAAAAGCCGCCAATGGTTATATGGTTGCCGCCGCCGGTGCCGCTGTGCCTGCCATCCAGCATAAATTTATTGGTACCCAATCGGGAGAGGTAAGCCTGCTGGTATAACGTATCGGTATTGTGCAATAACTCGCCCCAGTTACCGGCGGGCTGTATGTTTACTTCAATAACACC
>CAZRDD010000498.1:0-4041 GCA_964598675.1 uncultured Parafilimonas sp. | reverse complement strand
AAGCAACTATTCAGCGGGGGGATGTAACCAGTATGTTTGCTGGCCTGCGGCCGCTGGTTAAGCAGAAACACGCCAAAAAAACATCTGTGCTCAGCCGGGACCATACCATACTTATATCTACCTCAAAAATGGTTACAGTTACCGGTGGTAAATGGACCACCTACCGCCGTATGGCAGAAGATGCTGTTAACCATGCGGCGCAGGTTACGGGGCTGCCGCCAAAAGCCTGTATTACCAAAAACCTGCCGCTGGGCAAACAGATTAGCGATGGTGAAGCCCTTGTACACGGTGCCGTAAGCATCAGCGAAGAAAGCGTTCGCTATTTTGTGGAGGAAGAAATGGCAATTACGGTTGAGGATGTTTTGGCAAGGCGTACCAGGCTGCTTTTTTTAAACGCCACAGAGGCACTGGCACAAGCGCGGCCGGTGGCTGTTACTATGGCCGGGCTGCTTGGCCAAGATGAGGGATGGATAAACCAGCAGGTTGCTGCATTTACTGCTTTGGCTGGCCAATATATATTACAATAGCTATAATGGCTTTTTTTTGATTGCTTACTTTTATAAACATTTATTATAAAACTTGCCGTATGACAGCTTTTACTGGTGAATTTTTGGGCACCGCCGTTATTATTTTAATAGGCGACGGCGTTGTTGCCAACGTAGTGTTAGACAAAACAAAAGGCAACAATGGCGGCCTTGTAGCCATTACCCTTGCCTGGGGGCTTGCCGTATTTACCGGGGTGTTTATTTCTGCCGCAGCCAGCGGTGCGCACCTTAACCCCGCCGTTACCATAGGTTTGGCCTGTGCCGGTAAGTTTGACTGGAACCTTGTGCCCATGTACATTGGTGCCCAAATGCTAGGGGCCATGATGGGCGCTTTATTGGTATGGGTGGCCTACAAACAGCATTTTGATGAAACCAGCAATGCTGATAATAAGCTGGGTACTTTTTGCACCATACCCAGTATACGCAATGCAGGGCATAATTTTGCTACCGAAGTAATAGGCACGTTTATGTTGTTGTTTGGGGTGTTTTTTATATCCAAAACGGGCAACGGCCTCGGCTCGCTGGATGCGCTGCCGGTGGCACTGCTGGTAGTAGCCATTGGCCTTGGCCTTGGCGGCCCAACCGGCTACGCCATTAACCCGGCGCGCGACCTTGGGCCACGTATTATGCATGCCCTGTTACCCATTAAAAACAAGCGCGACAGCGACTGGGCCTATAGCTGGATACCTGTAATTGCGCCACTTGCTGGTGGTGCGCTGGCTGCCTATGTGTATATGCTGGTAAAATAATTTTCAATAAAGTATTCCTTTAGGGGCACATCGACTCTCTGCATAAGGGTATTCTCAAATAAACAAGGGGATAAAGAAAAGCGGTTATGCCTTCTCTTTATCCCCTTGTTGTATTATACGTAATGCAGGTTTACTGTACCAGCTTGGTATTTTTCAATTCGGAGCCATTCCTTATTTCATCCGAAGCTGTTTTTAATAAAACATCGCCGGGGGTAAGGTTACCATATATTTCAATTCTCCCAGCCGATTCACGGCCTGGTTTTACATCCACCCATTCGGCTTTATTGTTCACCACCCTTATTACAAATATTTTTTCGGTAGAGTTTACCAGCGCTGTTTTAGGCACTATAAGGGTGCTGTCTTTAGCGGGTGTTGGCAGGGTAACTTCGGCCACCATACCGGGTAACAGTTTTTTATTATCGTTAAACACATCCATTTCAACCCTCTCTGAACGCAGGCGGCTGTCTAAAGCACCCGCAAGGCGGCTTACCTGTGCGGTAAACTTTTCGTTTGGCAGGGCCCTTACTGTAAAACCTACTTTGCTGCTGTTGGTAAGAAAGCCGGTAAAATCTTCAGGTACTGATACTACCAGCCTCAGCCTGTCCTGCTGCTGCAGGGTAAACATAGGCAACTCCGAGCCCTTGCCCGAAGGGCCAACATAAGCACCCGTGTTTACATTACGGGCCGAAATAATCCCGCTGAAAGGGGCGCTGATAGAAAGATAATCCCTTGTTTGCGATATTTCTTTATATGCAGCCTTAGCAGCCTCAAGCTGTGCAAGGTCGGAATTCTTTTTGGCCAGTGCCTGGTCAAGGTCGTTTTGCGATATAGTGCCCGGTGTTTGGCTGGTTTCGTACAGCCTGTCATAGTTGGCCTTGCTGGCAAGGTAAACAGCCTCCTGCGATTTTAGCCTTGACTCTGCCCCCGACAGTTGCGAGTTTAATTCAGGGGCTTCCATTTGTGCCAGTAACTGGCCTGCTTTAACCTGGGTGCCAACATCGGCATACAACTTTTTTACAAAACTGCTGTTTTTGGCATAGATGTCTACCTGCTGAAAGGCAATCAACTCACCCGGCAACTGCAGCGCAGAGGAGAGTTTGTCTTTTTGCAAAACAAAGGTTTCCCTGGTGGGGGATGCTTCTGCTGTCGCTGCTTTATCTTCCCCTGGCTTGCTCTCCGCCGGGGAAGAACAGCCTGTTAAAAAACCTGCCGCCAAAAAAGCATAGCAAACAGCCATGCTGCTTAATAATTTATTTGTGTTCATTTTCATCATACAAGGATGGAATAAAATGTTTACTGTCTTTATCTTCTGGGTCTAATGAAACCGATTGGGTAGATGTTTTAGCCTGCACCCACGAAAACACCAGGGGCAGAATAAACAGTGCAGCAAAGGTAGAAGCGATAAGACCGCCTATTACCGCACGGCCCAGGGGTGCAGCCTGGTCGGAGCCAGCTTCAAGGCCCAGCGCCATTGGCACCATGCCCACCACCATAGCCACCGTAGTCATTAAAATAGGGCGCAGGCGCAACGCTGCTGCTTCCCTGGCGGAGGCACGGGCATTGCCATTATGCATGCGCAGGTGTTCTGCATTGGTAATAAGCAATACTGCGTTGGCGATGGATACGCCCACAGACATAATCATACCCATGTACGATTGCAGGTTAAGCGTTGAGCCGGTTATTTTAAGCAGCAGCAGCGAACCCACCAGCACCGCAGGTACTGTTGAAAGCACCACAAACGATACTTTAAACGACTGGAAGTTAGCTGCCAGCATTAAAAAGATAACAATGATAGCGGTAAGCAGCCCCGTTTGCAGGCTCTCCAATGTGGCAGTGAGCGTTTGGCTGAGGCCGCGCGTTTCAATGCTTAGGCCCCTGGGCAACGCACCCAACGATTTTATGGCTGCATTAACATCAGTAGTGGCGGTACCCAGGTCTTTTTTATACAGGTTGGCTGTTACTGATAATACTGGTATGGAGCCAAGGTTATCATCCTGGCCGTACGTGGTATCGGTGGTAATAGTGGCCACATCGCTCAATACAGGGCGGGGCGAGTTGCTCAGCACAGGTATTTCGCCAATATCGTTCACACTGTTCATTTCATTCTCAGGCACTTCCACCTGTACGTTATAGCTCAACCCTGCTTTTTCATCCAGCCATATATTTTTCTCCGTAAAACGGGAGGAGGAGGTAGCTGCTGTTAGCGACCGCGATATATCCGATGCGGTAACGCCCAGTTGTGCCGCCCTAATCCTGTCCATATTTATGTGGATGGACGGGTAGTTAATGGCCTCATCTATCTGCACATCGCGCAGGTAGCTTATCTGCTTTAATTTATCAATTACCTTGTGTGCGTACTCTTCGTTCTGCTTCTTGTTTTTACCAAACACCTTTACTTCAATAGGTGTGGGCGAACCCTGGCTTAGCACTTTATCGGTAAGTTCAATCGGCTCAAACGACAGCTTTACATCAGGCGCCTCATCTTTCATCTTAGCCCTGAAACGTTCTTTAAGGTCGTCAAGGTTAACCTTATAGTCTTCCTTTAAAGCCACCTGCAATACACCTTCCTGCGGGCCGCTAAGAAAAAGGTAAATAGGGCTGGTGGAAAACTGGCCGGGGTGTATACCCACCATTGCAGAGGAAACAGCAATATTTTCCTTGCCCACCAGTTTATTGAGCACGTCAAGTGCCGACAGCATCCTTTCTTCAGTCCTTTCAAGGCGGGTGCCTTCAGGGGCACGTAACCT
>CAZRDD010000497.1:1037-4057 GCA_964598675.1 uncultured Parafilimonas sp. | reverse complement strand
AATGGCGATGGGCACGACGTTAAAAAAGGTTATGGCGGCCGCATTTACAATGCGTTTAATGCAGGCTTTAAAGCTACCACCAACAGGTATGTAAAAGGGCTTGGCTTTTTAATACGCCACAAATGGGTGGCTATATTGGCACTGGTGGTTATAGCTGTTTCCACTGTTTTTGTAATGCGGCGTACACCGTCAGGTTTTATACCCAACGAGGACCAGGGCTTTATCATCTACTCCGTAAACCTGCCACCCGGAGCCTCCCTTGAAAGAACCCAAAAGGTTATTGATAAAATGGATGGTTTGCTTAGTGGCATAGAGGCTGTTGAAAGGCGCGGGGTGGTAACAGGGCTAAACATTGTGGCTGGTGCCAACAGCTCGGCCTACGCCACCGGCTTTTTACACCTTAAGCCTTATGGCAAACGCGGGGCTGTAAACGATATTAATGCCATTGTTGGCATCATTACCCAAAAACTTTCAACCGTTAAGGAGGCCAGTGTGTTTTTGTTTACGCCGCCTACAGTGCAGGGTTTTGGTAACACCAGTGGTTTTGAGTTTTTAGTACAGGACCGTTCCGGCGGGCCGTTAGATAAGCTAAGTGCCACCGCCAACGGTTTTATTGGTGAGTTGATGAAGCATAAGGAAATTGGCTACGCCTTTACCACCTTTAACACTGCCAACCCGCAGTATATGCTGGATATTAACGAGGCCAAAGCCAAACAGCTTGGCGTAAGCGTAAGCGACCTGCTGCAAACCATGCAGGTGTATTACGGCAGCAGCTTTGCATCCGACTTTAACCGTTTTGGCAAGTATTACCGTGTAATTGTACAGGCCGATGTGCAGTACCGCGCCGATGCCTCATCGTTAAACAATGTATTTGTAAAAAATGCCAGCGGGCAAATGGTGCCGGTAAACGCCATACTAACCCTTAAAAGGGTTTACGGGCCAGAAACCGTTACACGTAACAACCTGTTTAATGCTGTTACCATAAATGGTATAGTAAAGCCCGGCTACAGCAGCGGCGATGCCATTAAGGTAATTAGGGAAGTGGGCGACCATTACCTGCCAAGAGGCTATGCCTACGAATGGAGTGGCATGACGAGGGAGGAAACCAATGCAGGCACCCAGATAAGCCTGATTTTTATACTCAGCGTTATTTTCGTGTACTTTTTGCTGGCCGCCCAATACGAGAGTTATATCCTGCCGTTTGCGGTAATCCTTTCGGTGCCAACAGGTATTCTGGGCGTGTTTTTGCTGATAGGTGCTACCGGTATTGAAAACAATATTTATGTACAGGTGGGCCTGATAATGCTGATAGGTTTGCTGGCCAAAAACGCCATACTTATTGTGGAGTATGCAGTACAGCGGCGCAGGGCAGGCATGGAGCTTATACCCGCCGCACTGGAAGCTGCCCGTTTAAGGCTGCGCCCAATATTAATGACCTCCTTTGCCTTTATTGCCGGTTTGTTGCCATTGGTAAGGGCCAACGGTGCATCGGCACTGGGCAACCGTTCTATCGGTACGGGTGCTGTAGGGGGTATGTTAACGGGTATTTTGTTTGGCCTGTTCATCATACCGGTGCTGTTTGTCATCTTCCAGCATTTGCAGGAAAAACTGAGCGGCAGCCCCAAACCATTATATGAGCGCGAACTGGAATAAGGCGTGGCATCTCATCACTAAAACATTAAAACGCAATGAACACAATTAAAATACTACCCGGCATCGTTTACCTTTTAATGGCCGCAGGCGTACTGGCAGGGGGGGCAGCCTGCAAAGTGGGGCAGGCTTATCAGCGCCCGGCTGTTGAACTGCCCAGGCAGTTTACCGCCGATACCACTTTTGCCGATACCAGCAGTATTGCTGATATTGAATGGAAAGCCTTTTTTACCGATACCGCCTTACAGGCGCTTATTGAAAAAGGCATAGCCTATAATTACGACCTGCAACTGGCCATTAAAAACATTGATATTGCCCAGCAGCAGCTAAAGCAGTCAAAATTTTTACAGCTTCCGCAGCTAAATGCGCAGGTGGCCTCGCAGTTTAACTACCCCTCAAAAAACAGCCTTAACGGGTTGAGTACGGGCAGCTTTTTAGGTTCGGACCATATTGAAGACTACACCGCAGGCCTCAGCCTTAGCTGGGAAGCCGATGTATGGGGCAAAATACGCAGGCAGAAGGAAGCCGTACTGGCCGGTTACCTGCAAACCTACGAGGCCAAAAAGGCGGTACAAACGCAACTGGTGGCCAACATAGCCCAGGGCTTTTTTAACCTGCTGATGCTGGATAAACAACTGGATATTACCCGCAAAAACCTGTTGTTAAGCGACAGCACGGTAAGGATAACCCAGTTTTTAAGGGCTTCGGGCGATGTAACATCGCTGGCGGTACAGCAGGCCGAGGCGCAGCGGCAGTCCACCGCACTGCTTATACCACAGCTTGAACAAAGTATTGGTTTGCAGGAGAATGCTTTGCAAATACTCACCGGCCAATTGCCGGGTGCTATACACCGCACGGCAAAACTCCAGCAGTTTACGGCGCCGCAAAGCTTACCCGCAGGGTTACCCGCTGCCATCATCAGCCGCAGGCCCGATGTTAAGGCAGCAGAAGGGGCTATTGTGGTAGCCAATGCAAAAGCAGGTATTGCCCAGGCCAGTATGTACCCATCGTTAACCATAACAGCCAGCGGCGGCATTGAGGCTTTTAAAGTAAGCAACTGGTTTAGTTTACCCGCATCGCTGTTTGGCATTGTAGGCGGTGCTGTTACCCAGCCTGTTTTTAACAGCAGGCAGCTAAAAACACAGTACGAGGTAGCTAAAATTGAACGTGAGCAGGCGGTTATCCGTTTCAGGCAGTCGGTATTAAATGCCGTTGGCGAAGTAGCGGATGCGCTGGTGCAGCAAGATAAAATTAAGCAGCAGCAGCAAATAGCTACCGCGCAGGTAGATACCTTGTACAGTGCGGTTAAAAATGCCCAGTTGCTGTTTAAAAGCAATATGGCCACTTATATTGAAATATTAACCGCCCAG
>CAZRDD010000497.1:0-1027 GCA_964598675.1 uncultured Parafilimonas sp. | reverse complement strand
CAGGGCAATGCTTTGCAGGCCCAGCTAAACCTGGCAGGCATACAGCGCCAGCAACTGGCGGCTATGGTTAACCTGTATAAGGCGCTTGGCGGCGGCTGGAAATAATATTTACACCGCAAACGTTTACTTTTTATAGATTTTACGTGCAGAGAGATAATGTGTGATAGAAAAAGGGCCTTGTGCCCTTTTTCTTGTTTTGAGGACGACTGGTGAACCTTTGAGGGGATAATTGATAAGGGCAATGCTGTGTTGTTAGTTAAGTATCGCTTGCACGGTAATGCGGATTTTGACGATGGATTTATTGATTAAAATATCGCGCTATGCCAGCCCACGCAATATTATGGCGCGCAGTACCGGTATTTGTTATCTTTATAAAACAAAGGTTATCATTCGCTTTCCTGTGTTATTATTGTATGGGCGAAATGCCAAAGGGGTACTTGTTCGTTAAACTCTAAAAATACTATGCGCAGGGAAATTTTGTTAAATATTGCCTTGATGACGGCACTGCTGAGCTACTGCCTTATTGGCTACGAAGGCGGTGACCTTAATGGCTATTGTATTGAGTTTGTGTTGTGGAATGCCGCCGGGCTTGATGTAGTGTTTGGTATACTGCCGCTGCTGGGTTTAATTGCAATATTAATATCATTAATGGTTGAAAATAAAACAATTATATACCCGGTTGGCTTTTTACTGCTTACCGGGCCGGTTGTTACCGATATTTTGCTATATGACAGGGTTGCTTTTTACTTTCCAGAATTCTACCTGCCGTTTGCCGCGTACTTAATTATATCCGTTTTATGTTTCTTTTTGGTTTTTAGCGAAAGCGCCCGTAAAAGGCAACTCGGGGGCAATCCATTATTTTAGGGGGTTCACGCTAATAAGGAAATACCCGCAGAGTGCTACAAAATTTTAGCGCAGGTTAATGTTTAGGGTTGTTACGGGCCTGGCTTTCAGTACACCCACCACCATTTCTTCCCGGTGTAAGCCTTCCCCGCCCCTCAATAGGGGCTGTATATCAGTAAATCAA
>CAZRDD010000496.1:0-4084 GCA_964598675.1 uncultured Parafilimonas sp. | reverse complement strand
CTGGGCGGCCTTATGGTTACCTACCCATCAACCCACGGGGTATTTGAAGAGAGCATTAAAGATATTTGCGCTATAATACACAGCCACGGCGGCCAGGTATATATGGATGGCGCCAACATGAACGCCCAGGTGGGTTTAACCTCGCCAGCGGCTATTGGTGCGGATGTTTGCCACCTTAACCTGCACAAAACCTTTGCCATACCACATGGCGGCGGCGGCCCCGGTGTTGGCCCTATTTGCGTAAAAGCGCACCTGGCACCTTACCTGCCCGGCCACGAAAACTTTGCCCGCGAGGTACATTTAAATGGTACCGCTGCGCAGGATGCGGCTGCCCATACTTACAAAGCCGTTAGCGCTGCGCCTTATGGCTCGGCCTCCATACTGCTGATAAGCTACGCTTATATACGCATGCTGGGCGGCAACGGTGTTAAAAAAGCCACCGAATACGCTATACTCAACGCCAATTATATGAAGGCAAGGCTGGAGCAGTATTACAAAATACTCTTCAGTGGCAGCAACGGCACCTGTGCCCACGAGTTTATTGTAGACCTGAGGCCGTTTAAAGCCACCACCGGTGTTGAAGCAGAAGATGTTGCCAAACGCCTGATGGACTATGGTTTTCACGCGCCTACACTAAGCTTCCCCGTGCCGGGCACGATTATGATTGAGCCTACCGAAAGCGAAGACAAAGCCGAATTAGACCGTTTTTGCGATGCACTGGTGAGCATTTACGAGGAAATTAAAGCCATTGAAGATGGCACTGCCGATAAAGCAGACAATGCCCTTAAAAATGCCCCCCATACACAGGTCATTGTTTGTGCCGATGAATGGAGCCATAAATACACCCGCAAGCAGGCGGCCTTCCCGCTGTATTATGTAACCAACAGCAAATTCTGGCCATCGGTGGCACGCATCAACAACACCTTTGGCGACAGGAACCTTGTTTGCACCTGCGAGCCGGTGGAGAGTTACGCATAAAATAGCTTGATATACCACAAAATAAAAAGCTGTCTCAAATGTAATTTTTGAGGCAGCTTTTTTGTTTTTTATGCCAACAATAACACCATGGCTTACAGCATGCAGCATTCAGGTTAAACTTAGCCTATATTACTTTTATTTTTCCGCCAAACAGGCACTGCTTTATAAGCCATGCGCACAACTATTAAAAACAGGATATACTTAAAAAATGTGCCGCCCGCAAAGGTGCTTATCAACGGTTGCCCATTGTCGCCCATCCTGGCTAAAAGAACTACTACCAAAAACACCATGCCAATCCAGTCTGCCAGGTATAAAGTAAGCCTGCGGACAAATTGCAATTGTTTCATACCAACGTATTTTAATTTAATGGTTTAAGGTTAGGAAGCATGCAAACCTGTCATATCACACAGGTTATGCCTGAGCTTCCGTCCCGGACTTATGGCCGACTAAAATACAAAATATCGTTCAGGTAATTTTTAAACACTGAAACAATCATTTGCGAATATGCCCCTCCCCCCAAAAACAAACAGCCCCTGCACATTGCAGGGGCCGTTGAATGGAATGTATTTTTTACCAGCCTGTATTAATCCAGGTTGGGTTGTGGCGTATAGCGCAGGTAAGGTTTTACCACCCTTACCCCTTTAGGGAATTTAGCAATAGCATCTTCTGTTTTAATAGCAGGTACTACAATTACATCTTCCCCTGGCTTCCAGTCTGCCGGTGTGGCAACGCTGTAGTTAGCGGTTAGTTGTAATGAATCAAGCACGCGCAGCACTTCATGAAAGTTTCTGCCGGTTGATGCAGGGTAAGTAATAATAAGCTTTACCGTTTTATCCGGCGCTATAATAAACAGGCTGCGCACGGTAGCGGTTAACGATGCGTTGGGGTGTATCATATCGTACAGGGTAGCCACATTCCTGCTTTCATCAGCAATAATGGGGAAGCCAACGGTAACGTTTTGTGTTTCGTTAATATCGTTCACCCAGCCTAAATGTTTATCAAGGGGGTCAATACTAACGGCAAGCACTTTGGTATTGCGTTTTGCAAATTCTTCCTGTAACAGGGCAGTTTTACCCAGCTCGGTAGTACAAACGGGCGTGTAGTCGGCAGGGTGAGAAAACAAAATACCCCAGCCTGTGCCTAAGTACTCATAAAAATCAATATGGCCAGCGGTTGTATCGGCCTGAAAATTTGGCGCAGCATCGCCTAAACGTAAACTCATATTATTAGGTTTTATTGTTTCTGGAGCGCGAATATAACTATTCCCTACAAAAAAAGTAGACTGCTATTGAAATTTTATATTTTTTACACAAAACAAACCGCAATCGCTGCCTGTAAGGCGTAGCATCAGGGCAAATGTATTAATGTTTACACGGTAAAACAGCAAAAACATATTATCCCTGTGTTTTTTTTACCGTTCGGGCTTTTTATTCACAAGCTTCTAAACATTCAAACAAAAGGATAGACCTTCTAGTTCAAAAAAATCTTATTTGTAATTATTAATTGAACAGGATTGGGTATTAAAAAGAGACAATAATTAAGCGAGATTTTTATACACACTCCGTAAAATTTTAAAAAATTCTTTTAAATTTCAAATTCAAAAATGCTTTAAATATGCTTAAATACATAGATTTCGTGGATGGTAAAGATTCTTTTCTTGCAAATATTCAAGTGGAATATAGTGTACCATGCGATGGAGTTATGGTAGTATTTTACTCAAAGTCCGACACTAATGGTCTTAAATCAGGCAAAAGCTCCTCAAACTATGATACCTATTGTATAAAAAGACTTAACCATATTGTAACGGGTAGCTTTGAAAAAGACGGCGATCTATTTACTATTAAACTAGGCTTCTTTTTTGATGAACAATATCATCTATCCTCTTTTGTTTTAAAGCAACAAAGCACCAACGGTTTTGTAAACTTTAAGTTATCTATTGACGAAGTTGATTGCGCATTTGATGATTTCAAACTTATTACGCTTTCAGATTATAATAATTTTAGAAGAATAATAAATAAGGAGGAAATCAGTTTGAGTGATTATCTCACAAAGCTTTTCTCCGACGGCATCACCTTAGATGATTACACACTATATAATCTTTCAATAAAAGTGGAAAAGCATTTCAGTAAATTTTTAACAAAAGCAGGCCATGAGATGTTTCTTGAATCAGAAGAAGAATAAACTAGAAACATCGTCCGGTAAATTGATAAAAAACTAACATATATTATCCCTGTGTTTTTTTTACGGTGCGGGCTTTTTGCAGCAGCCCCTTGCCAAACTTTAGTTTTACATCGTCAATGGCTTTGTACAGGTTGTTGGCTTTTTCGCCTTCGTTAAACAGGCTGCCCTGCACGGCATGGTTGGTAAGTTCACTAAGGCGTACGCCCAGCAGGCGCACAGGCTTGCCCTTGCGGTACAGCTTGTTAAACAGGTCTTTAGCGGCGTGTATCAGTTCATCATCGCGCAGGGTGTAGGCTATGGTTGCCTGGCGGCTGGTGGTTTCAAAATTGGGGTAGCGTATTTTAACGGCAATACAACCCGCCAGTTTCTCATCCTGCCTAAGTTCAAACGCCACTTTCTCGGTCATGCGCACCAGCTCCTGCATCAAAAAACCCATGTCGGCAGTGTTTTCTTCAAACGTATTTTCGGTGGAAATAGATTTAGCCTCGTGGTACGATGCCACCACGCCAAAATGCTGCCCCTGGGCTTTTTGCCAAAGGTCGGCCCCCCATTTGCCCAGCCGTTTTTCCATTTCGGCGGGCGTTTTGGTAAGTATATCACCAATAAAATAAATACCCATTTCCTTTAGGGTAATATAGGTACTCTCGCCCACCCCCGGTATTTTATTCACCGGCAGGGGCGCTAAAAAATCTTTTTCCTTACCGGGCTGTATAAAAATATAGCCATTGGGTTTGGCCTCATCGGTGGCAATTTTAGCAACCAGTTTGTTGGCAGCCAGTCCAAAGGAGATGGGCAATTGCGTTTTATCAATAATTTCCTGCCGCAGGTCAATGGTCCACTGCAGCACATCAAAATATTTATCCATGCCGGTAAGGTCAAGATAAAACTCATCAATACTGGCTTTCTCAAAAAGGGGAGCTTTGGC
>CAZRDD010000495.1:0-4089 GCA_964598675.1 uncultured Parafilimonas sp. | reverse complement strand
CTGGGCATAAACTATAACAGTTTTACAGGCATAAGCCTTATTGGCAACCTTACCACCCGCGATTTTTTTACCCCTTACAGCCGCAGCCTGCTAACGGTTAATGTTGGCGAAAACATGCACCTGCGGGCAGAACACCTGCAGTTTTTTGGCAAGTTTAAAAAAGTATCGCTTACCACAGCATTGCAGTTAGAATCGCTAAACTTTACCACTTACAATAATTTTATTAAAGACGGCCTGTACAAGCAAAACTATCTGCTGGCAGATGTGCACCTGCAATGGTCGCCCCATATCACCTCTGCTATAGGTGCAGGCACCCGGTTTGAGGGGTTTAATTATATACCACAAATAACCTCTTCGTTTGAGCTTAAAGGCCACACCAGCCTGGTAAACTCCTACGCATTTATTAAAATAAACACTTTAAGCAATACCATTTACCCCAGAAAAGGCACAAAATTGGAGGCGGAAGGCGGTGTGGTATACGCACAAAACCCCGACCTTACCTACCTTGAAAATGGCCAGCCCCTGCATAATCTGGATTCACTGGGTTTTAGTTTTAAAAGCTTTATACGCACTAAATTTAATATTGAGCATTATTTTCCCCTCAGCAACAAATACACTTTGCTTACGCAAGGGCAGGCCGGTATTAATTTTAACCAGCACGTAAATATTTTAAACGATTATTTTGCAGGCGGCCTTACCAGCGTGTTTCGCAACCAGTTAACCTTTGCCGGTTTAAACGAGGGGGCGGCCCACTCCGGCAGTATTGCCACTGCCATGCTTGGGCTGCGTTACGAAATGTATAATACCCTGTATTTAACGGCCAAAGTAAATGCAGCCTATTACAATTTTATAGGCAGCGACAATAACCCCGGCCAACCGCAGTTTTTAAGCGGTTACAGCTTAACCCTGGGCTATAACTTTATATTGGGCCCGCTTGAAATTAGCGCTATGTACTGCGACCAGGCCAAACAAATACGCCCTTACATTAACCTCGGTATCCCGTTTTAACACCAGCATTAGTTGTACTAAACTGCTATGCAAACACATTCATCATAAATATATTGGCTTACTTTTGCGGCTTATGTTTGAAGACCAGGAAATTATACCGGACGAAACCCCGGAAGAGCTGTACGAGCGAAGAGCGTTTACTGTTGATCGTGGCCAGGAACCCATGCGCATTGACAAATGGATACAGATACGCCTTGAAAATGCCAGCCGCAATAAAATACAAAAAGGGATTGACGAAGGCTTTTTAACGGTAAACGGCAAACAGGTTAAAAGCAACTACAAAGTTAAAGCGGGCGACGAAGTGCTGCTGATGAGCCTTATTAACCCCGACCATACCGAAATAAAGGAAGAGCCCATACCGTTAAACATAGTTTTTGAGGATGATGATGTACTGGTGCTTAACAAACCGGCCAATATGGTGGTACACCCTGGCGTTGGCAACCATACTGGCACCTTGTTAAACGGTATTGCCTACCATTTGCGGCAGCAAAACCCAAACCTTGATGAGGAAAACCTGCCACGCTTTGGCATGGTACACCGTATTGATAAAAACACCACCGGCCTTTTGGTGGTTGCAAAAACGGGCGAAGCTGCTGCCAGCCTTGCCAAACAGTTTTTTAACCACACCGTATCCCGAAGATACCTGGCACTTGTTTGGGGCAATATTGAAGATGAAACAGGCACCATCGTAGCACATATAGCCCGGCACGAACGTAACAGAAAAATGTTTGATGCCTACCCCGATGGGGAAACAGGCAAACATGCCATTACCCATTACAGGGTTATTGAACGTTTTAACTATGTAACACTGGTGGAGTGTGTGCTGGAAACCGGCAGAACGCACCAGATACGTGTACACATGAAGCATATTGGCCATACCCTTTTTAACGACTGGGAGTATGGCGGCGACAAAATTTTAAAGGGCACTATTTATACAAAGTATAAGCAGTTTGTTGAAAACTGCTTTGAAATGTGCCCCCGCTGCGCACTGCATGCCAAAACACTTGGTTTTAAACACCCCCGTACCGGCGAGGAAGTGTTTTTTGAATCACCCCTGCCCGCAGATATGGCCGGGGTTATTGAAAAATGGCGCAACTATGCAAAGAACAGGGCGATTGAATAAAAACTTTAGGCAATAAAAAAACCGGCTTTTTGCAAAGCCGGTTTTTTTATTAATTCCATGTAATACTGTTATGCCAGTTTCTCTACCTGCATGTAGTTAAGCTCTACAGGGGTTGAACGGCCAAATATTTTTACAGTAACTTTCAGTTTCTTCTTTTCGTCGTTCACTTCTTCAATAACACCATTAAAGTCGTTAAACGGCCCTTCAATAATCTTGATGGTTTCACCAATAATAAATGGCTCGCTCATGGTTACGCCCTGGTCGTTCATCTCGTCAACCTTACCCAGCATCTTGTTAACTTCTGCTTTGCGCAGGGAGATGATATTGCCTTTAGAGCCTTTACCATCCGTTAAAAAGTGCATAACGTTATTAATATTGCTTATATGCAGTATAATATCATCGGTAAGTTTGCCATCGGCTACTTCCAGCATTACATAGCCTGGATAGTAGTTTTTTTCGCGCATTACTTTTTTACCATTCTGTACCTTGTACACCTTTTCCATTGGTAAAAAAATCTGCTTCACCACATCGCTCCAGCCGCTGCGGGATATATCTTTATCCAAATACTCCTTAACTTTTCTTTCCTTGCCGCTTACTACACGCAACACGTACCATTTGCTTTCTTTCTGCGGTGCCAAAACTTCTTCCATGGCCTAATTTACTTAAAAAATGAATAAACAAACTTTAACACCATTGCGCTGGCAGAGTCCATCAACCAAACGGCAGCCATTATTAAAACAGTGGCAATAAGTACGATAGCTGTAGACTGTTGTAACTGCCCCCATGTTGGCCAGGTTACTTTTTCCAGCAACTCGTGATATGAATCTTTAAAGTAATTTGATACTTTGTTCATTGCTTAAAATTTGTTCAAATTAAAAAACCAATTTCCGAATAAGCAAAATTTGAAGACCTGAAAATGTACAACTTAATTATGATAACATTCTCAAATCTTCAAATTTCAATTTACTACCTGCACGGGCCAGAGGATTCGAACCACTATCAACGGTTTTGGAGACCGCTATTCTACCATTGAACTAGGCCCGTATTTGTTTCTCTTGTTAAAGGAGAAAGTAAAAACCCTGTACTCTTTAGAAACAAAGTACCCGAACCTTTCAGTTCAGGTACTTTGCAAATATACTATTTCAAATCAACCCATAAGGGATGATGAAAACTTATTTTATAACCTCAGTAACCTGACCAGCACCTACTGTACGGCCACCTTCGCGAATCGCAAATTTCAAACCTTTTTCCATCGCGATTGGTGCAATAAGGCTAACAATCAACCTTACGTTATCACCAGGCATAACCATTTCAGTACCTTCTGGTAATTTAACTTCACCTGTTACGTCAGTAGTACGGAAGTAGAACTGAGGACGGTATTTGTTAAAGAACGGAGTGTGACGGCCACCTTCTTCTTTGCTAAGTACGTATACTTCGCACTGGAATTCGGTGTGAGGAGTGATGCTCTTAGGAGCGCAAATTACCATACCACGACGGATATCTTTCTTTTCAATACCGCGTAACAGTAAACCTGCGTTATCACCAGCTTCACCACGGTCAAGTAATTTCTTGAACATTTCCACACCTGTTACGGTAGAGTTTAATGGTTCAGGAATTAAACCAACCAGTTCAACTGATTCACCAACTTTAATTACACCACGCTCAATACGGCCTGTTGCAACTGTACCACGACCTGTGATAGAGAAAACGTCTTCAACGCTCATCAGGAATGGTAAGTCAATTGGGCGGGGAGGCAATGGTATGTAGCTGTCAACAGCATCCATCAATTGGTCAATAGCACCAAGCCATTTTGGTTCGCCAGCAAGAGCGCCGGTTGCAGAACCTTGTATAACTGGAGTGTTATCGCCATCGAAACCGTTTTTAGTCAACAGTTCACGAATTTCCATTTCAACCAGTTCCAGCAATTCAGGATCATCAACAAGGTCAACCTTGTTCAT
>CAZRDD010000494.1:0-4098 GCA_964598675.1 uncultured Parafilimonas sp. | reverse complement strand
AGGCCGAGGCGCGTGAGGCGGGGGAACAACTGCTGGTTGATGATGCCCTGTATTTTGCGGCCGTCTTTGGTTTGTTTATCGGCCAGGGCAAGGGCGGCGGGGCTTTGGGTGCCGCCCTGCGCACTGCCCAGCTTGCCGGGCGTACTATCCAGCGCATCGGCATGGCCGAGGATGAGCTTGCTTACGGTTTTTTGGCAGCGGTCTTCCAGGCGTGCGTAGCCTTTGTACCCGGTGCCGCCAAGGGCTGTTTCCAGGAATTTTATTTCATCGCCCTCGTCTAACAGGGCATAGCCGCTGCTGCCCATGCGCTGCAGGGCCATCTCCAGCTCGGCACGCTCGGCCTCGGTGGTTTTGGTGGTGTAGCCCACGCGGTAGGGCTGGGCATACAGCTCCACAAAATCGCCATTGAAACCGAGGGTGTTGCGCAGAAAAATTTCGTACAGGGCCACCTTATACAGCAACCCGTAGCCGCAGGGGCTTACCCCGGTGTCGGACCGCGTGGTTACGTACACATGCCAATCGGTATAGGGGGCCTCGCGAAAATCGATACCCGAGGCATCGTACGGAAATTTGCCCACCTGGTACCGCTCCGGCGAAATGTTCCACCGGCGTATGACGGACACGCCCTCCAGGCTGCCCTGCACAATATCGCCCAGGGAAATAAGGCTGTAGCCAAAAAACTCGGCCTCCAGGGCATGGCTTATAAAATCCAGAAACCAGTCGTGCTCCTTAAACTCCTCGGTAAGGGCGGCGCTGGGCTGCCCATCGGGGCCGTGGACGGTGTAATCGCGCAGCAGGGTAAGGTCGTTACGGCGCTCCATAAGCGCGCCTACATGGCCGTTTAGAATGGTATCAATAAACATCTGCTGCATTTTTACCCGGTAGGGGTAATAGGCCCATTCGGCCTCGGCCACGGCGCGGCGCCACATGCCCACATCCTGCCGCAGGCGCACCATTTGCAAAGGGGTAATTTGGGCATTAAGGTTATGGTTGGCGGCACGGGGTTGCCGCGTAGTTGTTTTTGCCATTAGTAGGTGTTTTGAATTTTAAGGTTACCGCCAAAACGTATGCGCGCGCCCTGGGCGGGTTGCAGCGGGGGCAGGGCAGGGGTTACTTGTCCGTTGGCGGCAAGGGTTAGCCAATGCACCGCATCGGTATACGCTTTGGTGCGCTGTAAGGGCATGTTTTTGGGCGATACGCGCATAAAAAGATAATACAGCGTTATGTTTAGTACGCTGGTTACCAATTGCATATCCCGGTTATCGCCCTGCTGCCAGTACGTTGTATTGGTTAGCGGCGTACCGGCGGGCACACTGTACGGCGTGCCGCTGCCCCAATATTGCTGGCCTGCGGCACCCGCGCCGGGGTACACATGGGCGGGCATATTGCTTATGGTGGCGTACTGCAGCGCCTCATCGCTGCTTAGGGCGGGGGTGGCCACCTGGCAGGTATAGGTGCTGCCTGCCCAAAAAACGGCATCGCCCGCCTGGTACGCCTTTGTGGCGCTGAACACGGGGCAGGGCGGCGGGGCAAAATACAGCGTATCATCGGCCGGGGTATTGCTGGTTACGCGTGCATTGGCGGGGTACGCCACCGTGGCATCGTAAGGCTGGGCGGGGGCAAACTCGCCCTGCACATCGTACTTCTGCACCAGGTAGCTGGTAGCCTCGGCAATGGCGGTGGCCTCGGCGGCCTGCAGCACGGCCATATTGCTGCCGGTTACCTGCTGCAGGCTGGCGGGCTGTATGGCGCGGTTATAATCGGAGGGGTTTAGGTAGCTCATAGCTAAATTATTTAGCAAAGTAAATGAAATAATTTAGTATTTGGAAGAAAAAGTTTTAGAAAATTTGAAAGTGGGGAATTTGGGGATTTGAAAATGGGGGGAGGGATTGATGAATAGGGGAGCGTGTGGCAGTCTCCGTTTTTTGCAGTTTTTTTTACCTTTTGGGGTTATTAATTTATGTTTACATAAAATATTACATTACTAATGCATATTAGTATCAAGAATTTAGGAATCGTTCAGTCAGCCGAAATAGATTTAAATGGGTTGACTATATTAACCGGGCATAACGATACTGGTAAATCGTCTATTGGTAAAATTTTTTTTTCCATATTAAAAACTATTAGCGAGGCGCGCACATATTATTATGAAACTTTATGGGGACAACTTGAGAATGCTGTAAACTCAATATTGGCTGCACATAGGTCGATTAATCCATTTACTACTGAAAGAACCCAAAGATTTAACTATGAGTATTTTAAATCTATTCTTTACAGTTTTACCCGGGGAGAAGTAACCGAACAGGAGGTGTTGACTTTTGTTAAAGAATTTCAAGAGGAGGTACAAAAAGATACATATTTTGGTGCAGATGATGTACTTAGTAACTTGAAAGTGAATGTTGTAAATAAAAAAATATTTGAAAATAACTTTGCGTTTATTTTCGATAAAGTAAAAAGAGAGATTTCGGAAGAGGGAATGTGCGAGTTTTTTTTTAATGCTGTAGTTATTCAAGAAATATTTCAAGGGCAGATAAATACAGCACCTGGTAATAGTGTTTTGGAGATAACAATTAAGCAAGAACAGACTTTGTTACTTGAAATTAAAGTTAAGAATAATATTGTAACTGCATTTAATTATATAAGCCCCATTTTTCAAAGTGATGCTACTATCGTAGAAACTCCGACTATTATTCAGTTGGACAGATATTTTTTATTTTCTGTTCTTTCATCAAGATACCGCAGGCAGGTTTTTCCTTATCATTACAATGATTTGATGGTAAAGTTTACTCAAACTGAGGGGAGCCCTGAAGCAATTGTATCTTACCCGGAAATACTTAAGGAAATTACCGATATTATTGGTGGCCAAGTTGTTTTTACCAGTGGTGAAAGGGCGTTCCAGTTTATAAAGGGTAATGATACTAAAATAATGTCGTCAAATATAGCTACCGGTATAAAGTCATTTGGGGTATTACAACTTTTGCTCAGCTCTGGACACATAAATAATAATTCGTTTTTAATAATAGATGAACCTGAAGTTCATTTACACCCGAAATGGGAAGTGGAGTACGCCAGGCTGATTGTGTTATTGGCAAAGGCGGGCGTACCCATTATTATAAGCACTCACTCACCTTATTTTCTGCGTGCGTTAAGAAAGTATAGCAACGAGGATGAAACAGTAAAAAATATAATAAGATTTTATTTTGGGAAGAGGATAAGCAACAATGCCGCTATGGTTGAAATAAAAGATGTAACAACAAACCCCGAACCAATATTTAAAGCCCTGGCTGAACCAATGATGATGTTATAATGCTAAACCTCTTAGAAGAAATATTTCAAAAGCACTATAGTCAGTGTAAAAAGCGAATTAAGGATTTTTCTGCATCCTGTTGCGGAGAAGTTAATACGGAATGTTATTATTTTGATGAAGTTACCAAGTTGTTTTTTCAATTTGTAAAAGTTGGCGACTTTTTACCCTCTGTTGATATTCTGCATTTTTCAAGCACTTCCCATACAATGGTATTGGGTGAAATGACCAGCTATAGAAATTACGCAAATCGCGTTGGTAAATTTGAATTGAAGGATTGCCTTGTTTTTGTTCGAGATCAACTGATAAACAGTGAGTTTAGGGAAAAAATAATAAATAGCCAATTCACAATTAAGAAGATTATGGAGCATTATGGAATGGATCCATTAGTTCACGCTTATCTTAATGATAAGACTAAGTTCACTCAGAAAAATTATTTGGTTTTAGATGTTACTTATGAAGAGTATATTTATCTTGAATTCTCTTGTCTTGATAAATTGGAGCAGCATAAAACGAGGAGGATTGAAGGAGAGGTTAATCTGGCAAATTGTGATGGATTCGAGGCTGTTTTGAAGGAGCTTAGTTGAGGTTATGTTTAAGCTAATTTGGTATGGCGTATGTAAGTTTGCTCAGGATTGTTTCTTTTGAGATTGGAGGGATGTATAAATGATCTAAAGCTGTTCCTTTGATGAGAGTAGATTGAATGCCTCTTGAATGTGTGATAGATATACCTATTATGAAAATAAAAAACTGTTGATTAGCTATTTTACCATCAGTAACTGCATCATTAAAAT
>CAZRDD010000493.1:0-4103 GCA_964598675.1 uncultured Parafilimonas sp. | reverse complement strand
TGCAGCAGCACCCGGTGGTGCTACCAGTGCAGTTAACATTACCGTGCGTGGCTTAAACTCCATTACTGGTAAAAACCAGGCATTAATTGTAATGGATGGTGTACCCATACACGATGGTGAAGTAACCAACAACAACTACTGGGGCGACCAGCGTTTAAGGGGTAATGGCCTGCTGGATATTAACCCGGAAGATGTGGAGAGCATCACCATTTTAAAAGGTGCTTCGGCTGCGGCGTTATACGGCTCGGATGCCGTTAATGGTGTTGTGTTAATTACCACTAAAAAAGGCAAGGGTGCCAAAGGCTACAGTGTTGACTTTAGTGCCAATGCCAGCATGGATAATGTGGCGTATTTACCAAAATTTCAGAACGTTAGGGGCCCGGGCGCACAGCGCAATGTAATTGGCGACAGCCAGGCCGATGACGGGTTTTATTATTACACTGTTAACGGTGCAAGTGTAAGGGGCGTTTTAAACCGCACCATTAACTTTGGGCCTAAGTTTGATGGTAAACCAACCCTTGCCTGGGATGGTGTAACAAGGCCCTACGTAGCCCAGAACAACTATGCAGGCCTGTTTCAAACAGCACACAACAACAGCTCAACCATTGCTGTTTCTCATTCATCGCAGTTTGCAGATGTTCGTTTTTCTATCACCCACCAAAACACCGAAGGTGTAAGTATGGGGTCGGAAAATGCTAAAAATGTAGCAAACTTAAATACCACTTTCAGGCTTAGTAAAAACTTTACTACCGATGTGGTGGTTAACTACATTAACCAGCATATTAAAAACAGGCCTTATGCTACCGACAGGATGATTAACAACTTTACCGGTATGCTGGGTATTTTTGATAACCCAGATTGGTACAGGGCCAAATACAAAACCAGCTTAGGCTATAAATATGTTACCGGCACCAACCAAAGCTTAACACCCGGCGAAAACATTATTTACAACGGCTTCAGGAGCGATATTGCCGACTACTTTTGGAATGTTAGGGAAAATAAAACAGACGAGTACAGCAACAGGGTTATTGCCAGCTTAACCAACAACTGGCAGATAGTTAAAGACCTTAGGCTGCGTGCAAGGCTGGCTACCGACTTTACCAGCCAGAGAGAAGAAGACAGAAGCACCTCTGCCGTGCCGCTTATATATGGTTATTCTGGTTCATTTGGTTTTAACACCAACCAGTACACCGTACTGTATGGCGATGTATTGCTTACCTACAGCAAATCTCTTACCCGCGATATTGACCTGAATGTTATGGGTGGTTATACCGCTACCAAGGAAGATGGCAACACCCTAAGTGTATCAACCAACAGTGGCCTTACTACCGAAAACGACTTTGATATTGCCGCTTCTGTAAACAAAGCAGATGCAAGCCTTACCAGAAGGTCGCTGGTTAAAGATGCGTTTTTAGGTACCATTAACGGCAGCTATAAAAACTACCTGTTTGTAGAAGGTACTGTAAGGCGCGACCGCACATCAACCCTTAACCCCGGTAACAATGCGTTTGTGTACCCATCAGTAAACAGCAGCTTTGTTATATCCGACGCCTTTAAATTACCTAAAGCCATAAGCTATGCTAAAGTGCGCGCTTCATGGGGTATTGTAGGTAACTATACCGACCCTTATTCTGCAGCTATTGCCTATACACAAGGCAATTATGGTGCACAGCAAACAGTTGGCGGTTCTGTTATTTACACAACCATCAGCAGCAATTATGGTAACACCAACCTTCGCCCCGAAGAAAAACATGAGGTTGAGTTTGGTTTTGAAACAAGGTTTCTTAACAACAGGTTAGGGTTGGAAGTATCGTACTACAACGCTAAAATAGTTGATGAAATATTGCCTTTAACACTGCCTTCTACCTCTGGCGGTACCTCTGTGTTAACCAACATTGGTACGTTGCGTAACACAGGGCTTGAAATTGGTATTACTGCTACACCTGTACGCAGCCGCAATTTTGCCTGGGAAACCAGGATTAACTTAGCCACCAACTCAAACACCGTTTTAAAACTTACCAACAATGCTACCGAACTGCTGCATGCAGACTATGATGGCAATGCTGCTGTATTAAAATCAGTTGTTGGCCAGCCAATGGGCGATTTTTATGCACACCCTGTTGCTACCAACAGCAAAGGCGAGAAAGTTGTGGGCGATGATGGTTTATATGCACTTGATGCAGGTTTAACCAAAGTGGGCAACGCTATGCCAAAAGTAGTTGGCGGTTTTTTAAACTCAATTAACTACAAAAACTTCAGGCTTGAATTTAATACTGATTTCCGCCTGGGTGGTTATGTAATGCCTACCGGTATTAACTGGATGACCAGCCGTGGCCTTACCGAAGAAAGCCTTAACAATATGGATAAAGCACATGGTGGCTTAAGTTACTATGTTGATGGTAATGGTAAAGGCATACAAACTTCAGCAGCTGCAGGCCCTTCTGGCGAAAAAGTGTATAACGATGGTATGCTGTTAGGTGGTGTAACTGCCGATGGTAAAACAAATACAAACGTTGTATCTCAGGCATATTACTACTGGAACGTGTATAACTGGGGTGGCCCTCAGTACAGCGAATCGCGTTATGAGCTGTACATTAAAAAGAACAGCTATGTAAAAATGAGGGAGATTACCTTAACCTACAGCCTGCCTGCAAGCATTTACAATAAAATTGGCGCTAAAAAGCTTCAGCTTTCTGTATACGGCAGAAACCTGTTCTACTTCTACAGAACCATTAAAAATATGGATGCAGAACAGCTTACTGCAGGTTCGCGCTGGGCACAAACCCTTACAAACGCTGGTACCAACCCTTCTACAAGAACGTTTGGTGTTATGCTAAGGGCCAGTTTCTAATATTCATTAAAGCATCATAACTAAAAAGTATATGAAAAAAATATTATTCGTTATATCTGCGGCAGCAGCGGTAAGCATTACGGCTTGTACAAAAACCGATTTTGCCAATGCCTACTCCGATCCATCCAAGGTAAACTCCACTACTGTATCAAAGCAGTTTGCTGGTTTTTTAACGGCAAATATTGACTATGTGGTACCATCATACCAAAACTACTTTGTGGTATTGCGTATAACACTTGACCCCTACACCCAGGCTACAGGCTTTGCAAATGCCAGCAACCAGTACATACCCGGCGCATCTGCCACCAGCAACCGTTGGGATAATTACTACAATTTTCTTGCACAATACAGGGAGTTGCAGAAAATAAACGCATCGTTAACCCAAACAGAGCAGGATGCCAACCGCATTTTTATGATTGCGGCTACCATTTACCTGTACGACCATACGCAAAAAATGGTTGACCTGTATGGCGACCTGCCTTTTACCGAAGCGGGTATGCTTAGCACCAAAGGCGGCGACTATGCAAATACGTATGCTAAATACGATAAGGCAGAAGACCTGTATACAAAAATGCTTGACGATTTGAAAGGGTTTGCTGCCGAGCTTAACACCATAGCGCCTGCAGCAGGTACCTTGGCTACCTTTAAAAACCAGGATTTGATTAACAAGGGCGACATTACCCTTTGGAAAAAATACTGTAACTCCTTAAGGTTAAGGCTTTTAACCAGGGTTAGCGCAGTAAGTGCTTTCCAGGCAAGGGTAACAAGCGAAATGGCTGATATTACAGGCAACCCATCAACCTACCCGGTTGTTACCGCTAACAGCGATAACATACAGATGTCTGTATACGATTTAAGCTCCGGTATTAATGCCAAAGGCTTTAAAAGCGGCCTTGAAGACTGGAATGGTAACCTTGCAGGCAAGGTGATGATAGACCACATGAACACCAATGCCGACCCACGTTTGCGCGTTATGTTCAGGGCGGGCGACAGTGCCAATGGCGCTTATATTGGCCTTGACCCATCGCTGGATGCAAGCACACAGGGCAACCTGATTAACTTTTCTGGCAAACTGGCTATTTACAACCGTACCACGTTTAGCCGTAACCAGTATTTTCCTGGTGAGTTGATTAATGCAGCCGAAGTTAGCTTTCTGTTATCAGAATACTACCTTAACGCAAACAACGATGCAGCAGCTAAAACAGCTTACGAAACAGGTATAAAGCAATCAATTGCTTACTATGACAATTTA
>CAZRDD010000492.1:0-4115 GCA_964598675.1 uncultured Parafilimonas sp. | reverse complement strand
GATACCACCAATGTTATACAAGGGGAGGCTACCGTTACCGTAAAGTTTTTGCAGGATGCCAAAAGCCTGTATTTAGACCTGGTGCAACAAAAAGGCAATGATACCGGTATGCTGGTTACCCAGGTATGGCAACAGCAAAAGCCAATGGCTTTTGTGCAGAATGCGCAGCATATTATTATTACTGCCAGTGCCCAAAAAGGCGATACTGCCAGTTTTACCATACAATACCACGGCATACCAGCCGATGGGCTTATTATAGCCGTAAATAAACATGGCCGCCGTACTTTTTTTGGCGATAACTGGCCCAACAGGGCGCACAATTGGTTTCCCTGTAACGACCACCTGGCAGATAAAGCCTCTGTTGACTGGCTGGTTACGGCGCCGGAACACTACCAGGTAGTAGCAAACGGCCTTAAACTGGAAGAAACAAACCTGCCCAACCACCGCAGGTTTACCCATTGGCAGGAAACTGCAGAACTGCCCACGAAAGTAATGGTGATTGGCGCAGCCGATTTTGCAGTGCAGTATGCAGGCAACGTGGCTGGCATACCGTTGTACAGTTGGGTGTACCCGGAGGACCGCGATGTTGGTTTTGCCACTTATGCACTGGCTAAAAAAGTGCTGCCTTTTTTTATTAGCCACGTGGGGCCTTACGCCTATAAAAAATTGGCCAATGTGCAAAGCAAAACCATATTTGGCGGCATGGAAAATGCCAGTGCCATTTTTTATTACGAAAACAGTGTGAGCAGCCCTGGCGCAGAAGCACTCATCGCTCACGAAATTGCCCACCAGTGGTTTGGCAATACGGCAACCGAGAAAAACTGGCAACACCTGTGGTTAAGTGAGGGCTTTGCTACTTACATGACCAACCTGTATATTGAACATACTTATGGCACAGACAGCCTGGCCAAACGCCTTGCGGAAGACCGTAAAACTGTAGTGGCCTTTAGTAAAAAAAGGGCTACCCCGGTGGTGGATACTACCTATGGCACCAACCTTATGCAGTTGCTTAATGCCAACAGCTATCAAAAAGGGGGGTGGGTACTGCACATGCTGCGGAAAAAGCTGGGCGATACCTTGTTTTGGCAGGGTATAAAAAAGTATTATGCCACTTATGCGGGCCACAATGCCTCTACTGCCGACCTGCAAAGAGTAATGGAAGAGGTTAGCCACACCGGCCTTTCATCATTTTTTACCCAATGGCTGTATATGCCGGGCCAGCCGGTGCTTGATGTTGCCTGGCAGTACCAGGCTGCTGCAAAAAGCATAACTGTTACTATAGAACAAAAACAGGATGCAATATTTACTTTTCCGCTGGAAATAGGTATACAGGCAGGGGAGATGCAAGTGCTTAAAACCATCAACATCACAGGCCGTAAAACAATACTAACCATACCGGTTAACAGCCCGCCGGGCCAAGTAGTGGCAGACCCCAACACCAATCTTTTGTACGAGGCTGGTACGGTTGGGCAGGTGCAATAGCCTTTTGTGCATTCCGCCAGGTTAGCCTTTTTTGCTACATGGGCGGGTACCTCCTGGTTGGTGCAGGCAAAGTAAGCAGCAGTTTTTTACTTGCCGAAAGCCGCCAGGTTGCTGCTGAATATCTTAACCGAAATAGCAAGCAGTATCACACCAAAAAACTTGCGTACGGCGGTAAGGCCATTTTTGCCCAAGGCCTTCTCTAAAAAATCCAGCGAACGCAGCACCAAAAAAACCACTATAAGATTTATAAGTATGCCTGCAAGTATATACAATTCATCGTAGTTGGCTTTTAAGCTCATTATGGTGGTTAACGTGCCACTACCTGCAATAATGGGGAAGGCAATAGGCACCACGGTGCCGCTTTTAGCATCACTGTCTGCCTTGAATATCTCGTGCCCCAGCACCATTTCCAGCCCCAGCAGAAAAATTACGATAGAACCACCCACCGCAAACGACTGTACATTAAGCCCCAGCACATGCAAAAACTGCTCGCCCACAAAAAGGAACAATACCATAAGCCCGCCCGAAATAAGGGTGGCCTGAGCAGCCCTTATGCCGCCCATTTTGGCCTTTAACCCAACCAGTATGGGTATTGAGCCGACAATATCAATAATGGCAAAAAGGGTAAATGTTATGGTAAAAAGGTGGTCTAACCTAAAGTGCATAAGCCAAATTTGTATAAAGATAAGAGGATATGCCAGATGAAATAAATTAGCCCCTCATCCGTTATACCACTTGTGGGTATTGGCTTTGTTATAAAATTAGCTATTACATAACGCTGGTGTTAAAAATAGTTTTTACCGGCCGTATAATTTGCAGTTGCTCAATGCAGGTTTTTTGTAACTTACAGGGCGCAAAAAAGCGCAGAATTTGCAAAAAACAAGGGCGCATTGCCCCTTGTAAAAGGCAAAAGGGTACGGTAAATAATAATTAGTTTGATATATTTGCGCAACAGCTTAATAATTGCTGCTTGTAGTTTTGTTAAAGTGGTTGTAAAAAATACGGGTAAAGCTGTGGCAAATTCGCGTATCAAGGTAAAACAGGCCAATATATAGTTACCTGTGGTACTCTGCTATTGGCGGAGAGTGTTAAGCAGCGGCAAATTATTTTTACCCCGTAAAATTTACAATTTTGTAATATTGCCTTTTTTAAATAGATTGGCATTTAGTAAAAATCCCCATTCCTAACCGGAGAATATGGAAAAAATTATAGATCGTGTTTTTACCCTGGGCGAAAAACTTACTGATGAGCAGTTGCAGTTTTTTGATGAAAACGGCGCTATTGTTTTCAGGAATTTTGTTACAAGGGAAAAGGCAAAGCTTTTTATAAGTGAGGCGCAACGTATTGAGAAACAATGGATTGAAGAAGGCCGTGAAAAAGTGAATGGCACACCGCTTAAGTACGGCAGGGATGAAAACGGCAACCCTACCATACAGCGTTTGTGTTTTACCTCTTTATTTAGCCCCATACTGCACGAGCAGCTGCAGGACCCCCGGTTGCAACTTTTAACCGAACTGCTTAAGCCCTACGAAGGCCGCATTGGTGAAAATGAAAAAGATGGGCTGGTGGTAAATAATTATGTGCGTACCCCTAACAGCGCTTTTAGCCAAATGGGCTGGCATACCGATGCCCCCCGCGATATATTTTTAGGCCAAAAAATAATGCCTATGCTTAACGTGGGCATACACCTTGATGACTGCCCGGTTGAAAATGGTGGCCTGCGCATAATACCCGGCACACACAAGCAGGGCGTAATTAAGCTGCTTTTTGGCAAAAAATACTTTATTGATAACAATGCCGACCGCCGCGAGGTAGGGTTTAACATGCAGGCGGGCGACCTTAGTGTACACGATGGCCGTTTATGGCACCGTGTACAGCAATCGCCAAACTTTGGCGAAAAAAGCCGCCGCCGCGTAATGTACATACCCATTATTACTGGTAAGTACAACCCCAAAAACGCAGAAAGCCGCACCCCCTTCTACCACAAATTTGCCTCTAAGGTTAACAGGTAAAATATTTAATAAACATATTTTAAGCCCTCCGCTTGTTTAACAGGCCGGGGGCTTTTTAGTGTGGGTACTTCAATTTTAAGCCCTTCTGTTTCAAATGTTATAAACAGCCAATTTGTTTGGGTAGCAAAACCTGATATGGGATGCGATTTATGTTTTGAGACAGGTTTGCCTTGTATCAAAAGATGATTTGAGGCGGTTACGGTATTTTGAGATGGTAATGTTGCGTATTGTTCATCGCAAAACTATTACCATGAAAATTTTTAAACGACTGACCTCGCCCATTATTTTACCAGCCTGGTGGCAGGATTTTTTACTGCTGATACCACGATTGGTTTGCGGCACCCTGTTAACCGCAAGCTTTGGCGCCGCCAAGTTTGGCTTGCCGTGGAGCCCCCCGGATAATAACCTCGGCTTTTTTGAAGTGGCTTTTTGGTTTCCCAACGATGTGGCAGAATATGGAGGCATCTTTAAATTGTTTCCCGTTTTGTTTGCCTGGATGGGGGCATTTAGCGAGGCCGTAGGGGGCATATTTTTAATATTGGGGTTACAAACCAGGCTTTTTTCCTTTCTTATTTTATGCACCATGCTGCTGGCCATGTTTATGCGGCAAATGGGCGACGG
>CAZRDD010000491.1:0-4115 GCA_964598675.1 uncultured Parafilimonas sp. | reverse complement strand
AGCAGCTACAATTGAACTTTAAAATCTAAAAAAAGACATTGAGCAACCAAGTATTCACAGGTGATAAAAGTACGTACACCATTGCCAGGGAACTGGGCAAAGGAGGGGAGGGCAGTGTGTACGAACTGGCCGGTAATACTATGCAGGTGCTTAAAATTTATAGCGAGCCCTTAACCGGCCAGAAAATAGCCAAGCTAAGGCTGATGGCGGCCATGCACAACGCCCTGGTGGAGGAATATGCAGCCTGGCCTGCCGATGTGGTAACAGACAGCAGCGGCAAACCGGCAGGGTTTGTAATGAAGAAGCTGGCCGATTATTACCCTTTGCACATGTTGTTCAGCCCGATGGACCGCAAAAAGATTTTCCCTGATAAGGGGTACAATTTTTTGGTGCATGTAGCGCGCAACCTGGCGGCGGCCTTCCTGGCGCTGCATACGGCGGGGTTGGTGGTGGGCGATGTGAACGAGGGCAATATACTGGTAAACGCCAGGGGCATGATTGCCTTTATTGATTGCGATTCGTTTCAGCTAAAGGATGGCAACGGCTACCATTTTTGCGAGGTGGGCGTGCCACGGTACACCCCGCCGGAGTTACTGGCTAAGGCTACGTTTGAAAACGTGGTACGCACGGTAAATACTGACAGCTTCTCCATGGCGGTGCTTATTTTTCAACTGCTTTTTTTGGGCAGGCACCCTTTTGCGGGCAAAAACAATACCGCCGAAGATATTGACGAAGAAACCGCCATACGGCAACACCTGTTTGCTTTTTCGGCCCGCAATAAAAACAATAATCTGTCCCCGCCAAATGACAGCCTTTCCATCGGGTTTTTGCACCCCGAACTGGCAAGTCTGTTTCACGATGCTTTTGAAAAAAACGATGTACGGCCTGTACCTTCCGCCTGGATAAAGGAACTGGACACGTTTTTAAAGAGCATGGTTACCTGCAGCCAAACTCACCTGCATACTTATCCGGCCAAACTAACGGAGTGTATCTGGTGCGCTTTTAAGGAAAAGCGGAATATCCTCTATTTTTTTGATGACAGCTATGCGCAGAGCACGCAGCTTTTGCAGGATATTGACCGGTTTATAAACGGCTTCAGGGTTGAAAAGCTACATGTACCCCAACTGAGCCTGCAATCGTTGCCGCAACCCGTTGTACAGGCCGCGCCGGTTGATAAAAAATACAGCCGGTATATATGGTACAACCTGGCGGTAATTGTATTGTTTATTGCAGCGGGCATTGCTGCATATATTTACACGCAAACCTACCTGCTGCTGCTGGCCTCTGCGGCTGGTTTTGTTAAAAAAATATGGCCCTGGAACATTAAGTTGAATAAAGAACTAACCCTCAGAAAAACAGCTTTAACCACCGCCCAGGCAAGGCTGGATGCCGCCCTTAAAGACCATAACCACCCCGGCGAAGCCAGGCTGTACACCGAGGCCGTTACAAAAATGACGGAGCTTATCACCCTTTTTCGCGGCTTGCCAAAAGAATTTATCAACCGGCGTAAAGCATTGGAAGAGCGTTTGTACAACATACAGCTGCACATTTTTTTAAGCCGGTTTTATGTGCAGGAGCATGTCATCCCTTCCTTTGGTGAAACCCGTAAAAAAATACTGTACAACAACGGTATTTTAAATGCTGCCGATGTATCAAAACTGCAGCATACCAAAGTGCAGGGTATTGGCCCGGCGTATACGCAGGTGCTGCTCTCCTGGCAGCGGCAGGTAAGTTCTGGCTTTGTGTACCGGCCCGATAACGACCAGCTAAACCGGGAGCTTGCCGTGGTGAAAGCAGATATTGATGCAGAAAAGCAGCGGCTGGAAGCCAGCATACGCAGCCAGTACCTAACCTTTCAGCAGGTTAAAAACGGTATTGTAAACAAACAGGCCATCCTTAAAAAGCACATTGCCAGCCTGCACACCAAAGTATACCAGGCCGATGCCGACTACGAAGCCTTTAAAAAAGTGGCAGGCATAAGATAATAGTTTCCCGCAAAAACCGTTTGGCCGCTGCCTTCGGCAGGGCGTAAGTTAGGTATCGCGCAAAGCCGCTAAGACGCTTAAGATAATAAACTATGAAAGTTATTAAAGGTGGTTTAATTAATTGATAATTAATGTATTACCATACCCTAATTAATCTTACCTAAAAACTGTTTTTTCTTAGTGCCTTAGCGCCTTTGCGCGAAATTTTTCACAGGTATACCAGTTTTACCAGTGCCACCCCTTGCGCAGGCAATGCCAGGGTAACCGTTAGCAAGCCATCTTTTTTAACGGTGTGTTTTGCCGCCGGGGCGGCTGTGGCCAGCATGCCAGTTTTTTCTAATTGGGCGTATTGTGCGGGGCTAACCTGTTGCGGGCTGCCCATGTTTTTCCATACCTCGTAGGCATTGCTGTGCTGGCTGTCTATTAGGTATTGCTGCACCAGCACCTTACCGGTGGGTATCTTGTTTAAACGTAGCTGCACCTGCGCAGCTGGTGCGGGCAGGTCGTCATCGTGGTAATTCCAAACCATTACGCTGGCACCCGTGCTGTCGGCGGTGGCGAGGGCATTAATATCCCGTTGGGTGCCTCGTACGCCCGCCGTCATCAGCGTATCCAGCGGCAGCGCATTGCTGCAATCCACGGGTATGCGGTGGGCATTCATCAACCCAAACATCCTGAAAACGTTCAGCACCGGTTTATCAATACCGTTGGTGGCCAAATCCCTGAAGCCATCAAACCAGCGCTGGTTTTCAAACTCAAACGACCAGCTTACAGCGCCTTCCATATTCACCCCATAGCGTTTGGCAATATCGTAAATACGCGCATAGCTGGCCGCCGTGTAGCTGGAGTACATGGTGCCGTTGCGGTACGCATTTTCGGGGTTGGTGCTCATGCCGCAGGCCGCGCAGCCCTCAGGGTCGCATTCGCCAATAATAATGGGCAGCTTGCTGAAAGCGGAGGCCGCCACGGCTTCAAAACCCTTCGCAATATCCTTTAACTGGCTCACCATATTCATTTGCACATGGCCGTTTACCACCCTGGGGCTGCCCTTGGCGTGAAAAGAAATATAGTCCAGCGGGGCGCCGGTTTTACCCGTGGCATAGTTGGTGCCGGTGGCGCAGTGCGTTAAAAAGTTTTGTAAAAAGGTATAGGCTTTATCCCAGCCCGGCCCGGTGGAAGTGGGGCCGCCAATACGGGCGGCAGGGCAGGCGCGTTTAACGGCATCGGCAGCATAATCGTACAGCTTGTAGTATTCCTCCGGCGTACCTTTCCAGTAACCAATATTGGGTTCGTTCCAAACCTCCCAGTACCAGCCAGCCACTGCGGTATAACCGTAGCGTTGTACACAATGGGTAACCCATTGGTACACCAGTTCGCCCCATTTTGCATAATCGGCAGGCGGGTAGCTCCAGCCCGTAAACACCTGGTCGTAAGGCTGGCCGGGCTTCCAGTAATGGCGGTAGGGCTGCGGGTGCTGGGAGAGGGCCTCGGGCATAACACCAATTTCGGCAATGGGCCGCATGCCCCTGGAGATATACGTATCAAAAATAGAATCGGTAATAGTCCAGTTATACACCGGCCTGCCCGCAGCATCCTCGGTATACGCATTGGTGCTGCCCCATTTTAACGCAGCAGAGCCATCGCCGCTGGTAAGCAGGTTATGGGCGCGTACATACACCGGCACCGGGCTAAGGGCGGCAATTTCCGTAAGCAGCTTTCTGCCATCCTTCATGTACGTGTAATTGGGCTCATCGTACCCAAAATAAGCCCACAGCGGTTGCAGCTTTTCCTGCTGCTGGCCCACATAGGCGGTAATAATTACGGGTGGTTGTGCGGTAACACTGTTGGCGTAAAAAAACACCATATAAATGGCGGCAAAACGTATTAGCTGTTTTAACAATGGCATGGCAAAGGTTTATAATTGTTAAAAGTACAATTAATAATGTATATGGTTGCCATTTTTGTGGGCGTATATTTGCACCCGATTTATTAAACAAACCCTGCTGTTTGGCAGTTTATATAGTATGAAACATTCTCAGTTAATTGGTGTGCTTGCTGTACTGGCATTAATTGGTATTTGCTTTATGCCCTGGGTGTACATTGCTTCGGCCGATATTACCGTTACGGGCC
>CAZRDD010000490.1:0-4121 GCA_964598675.1 uncultured Parafilimonas sp. | reverse complement strand
GGATTTTTATAAGGTACCGGCGGCGTGTACGAGTAATCGTAACTTAGCATGTAGCCACCATCCACACTGCTTTTTTGCTTGTACACACCATACACCGCATTTACAGCGGCTTCGGCACTGCCCTGCCATTTTTGCGACAGCCTTTCGCTGGCGGTAAGCGTTACTTTTTTGTAGGGGGAGCAGGCCACAAACACAGCCGCCAGCAACAACGGGTAAAGCAGGGGTTTCATGCAGGTAATTTTTGTTACACTAAAAATACCCTGTAATTTATACAGGTGCATATTTTTTAATACAAGCAAATGTTAATTGTGCAGCGGTGCGGCCCATACGCGTTTGATAAGCACAGGCATTGCACATGCCTTATTGCGTTTATGTGTTACAATTTCTCAGCGTTAACAGCAACGCCTATTGCTTTACCCAATAAAACGTTTTATACAGCAGGCCTTTATGCGCCACCACCTTTAATGTATTGCCCTGCAGGTAAATTTCGCAGTTGCCTTTTTGGTTGGTTTCGTGGTTTTCAACAGTACCCTTCCATTCATTTTTTTCGCAGTGTATATTGTAAAGTGTTGGGCGGCCTTGGGGGTCGGTACCTAACACTTTTCCGTTGTTAGCGGTAACGGTTATCACTACACCGTCTTCGGTTTTCCATTTACCTGTAAAATTATCATTGGCGCACTGGCTAAAGGCTCCTGCTGCTAAAAACATCGCCACAAGGCAACACAAAGCATTCTTCATCATGGTATTATTATTTTGTACTGCAAAGCAAGTTCAAAAAACCCGCGGCGTTTTTAATATATCTTAAAAAATGATTGATAGTTTTGTTTTAACCAGGCAAGCTTTACATGGAATTACTAAAATACCTACATACAACAGTAAAACTTACCTTAAAAGAAGCAGAGCTTACAGACGCATCATTTACAAGAAAGGAGTATGCTAAAGCGGTTTTATTAGAGAAGCCGGGCAACTTTGCCAAACAGGTTTATTTTATGGAAAAAGGGCTGGCAAGGGCTTTTTACTACAAAGAAGAGAAAGACATAACGCACCTGTTTTTTAATGAAAACAGTTTTGTACTGGCCTTTGAAAGTATTTTTTTTAACCGTGCGCACCCGTATGGATTAGAAACAGTGGAGCCCTGTGCCATACGCACTATTTCGTATGCGCAGCTTGATGTATTGTGCAATACCATACCCGCCCTCAAAGAGCATAAACTATTGGTTGCCCTAAAGGTGATAAGCCAGCTTTCGGAAAAAATTTATTCATTACAGTTTCAATCAGCAGAGCAGCGGTATAAGGATTTATTAAACACAACGCCCAACATTTTGCTGCGTGCACCATTGGGGCAAATAGCCTCGTACCTGGGCATTACACAGCAAACACTAAGTGTAATAAGGGCCGCAAAGTAACAGGCTTGCCACCGCCTGCATTTACAGCGGAAGTTGTTTTTTAACGGCGGGCAGCAAAACAACATTAATATACGCCCTCCCCTTTGCCTCAACCCACAATTTTTTTAAGCATTAAAAAGCATGTACCCGCTTTAAGCAGTATCGCCCAGGGGCGAAGGGCCTGTGGAGGCACACGCCGGCAATATACCCACTGTTATAACAACATAAAAACGCTTACCCTAGTGCAGCAATACCTTCGGGCATTACTAAACATTTTTTAGCAAAAACATCTTTTTGTCAAAATTTTTAGCATATTTTTACTGCCTCAACCACAAATCAATGAAAAAAATTATCCCCCTGCCGCTGTTAGTGCTTTTCTTGCAAGGCTTTGCGCAGCAATATAATTTATCTAACTGCACCTTTATTGGTGCTACCCACCTGGAAGCAAACAACGGAAATGTAAAACGGGTAAACAGCCGGATGACAGTAACTTATTCAGGCAATTATTGCGGGTTTCAGCTGGAGGGTGCCCCTTTAACCACGTTTATGGTTCAGGGTGTTGAGAGAGCTAAAATGTCGGATGGGACCGTATCTGAAAGTTTTTTATCGGCACCCAACTACGGCACCCCTTTGGGTAAGTACGATGTTTTTATAGTAAGGGATAAAAACGGCGTTAGCGTAACCATTAACATGCCAGCCTATGGTATAGCTTACATTATTACCAAAGCCGAGGTGATAGTGCAAGGCAAAAAGGTATCGGAAGCCCAATACCTTAAGGACCTGAAAGCATTGGAAGAAGATGTAATGTACCAGGATAGTTTGCTTAAAGCAGCCGAAGCCAGGCAGCTTGAAAGAGAAACTAAAAAACGCATAGAAGACTCCATTAACGTGGTACAAAGAGACAGCATACAAGCCGCCACACTGGCCCAACAATTGGAAAACCGCTACCAAAGCGGCGACAATTATTACGATTTAAATATTAAATGGCTGCTTGATACCATTGCCGCAAAAGTAAAAGTGGGGCCCAATGACTATTTTTATAACGACTTTAAAATTTTGATTGATTCAAACGGGTATATAACCAAGGCGGTAAGTGCTGATAGAATGGGCAATGTTCAGGAAAAATATCTGCCGATGATTAACAACGCTATAGAAGGCATAAAAGTTACTCCTTTTAGCGTAAGAGGCAAACATTATCCATCGTATTGTATGCTGTATATTGTTCTTATACCCGGCACTAACAGTAACGAAAAAAGTAAAAAAAAGGGATTGTTTTAACTGATATACTTTGCAGGCCAGGTATGGTGTGGCAATTATAAATATGCCGCCGCCGCTAATCTGGGTGCGCTTTTGGCACGATAGCCTGTTTCCTGTTGAAGAGGGTGGCGAAAGAGGGTAAAGCCCATGCCGGGCATAGTCCGGCTTTTATTATACTTCCTGAGAGAGCTACGCTTAGGCTGAGACTGACGCGGAATTTTCTCATAATCCCTTTTTTCTTTTTCTACCTTAGTACCTTTAAACGTTGAAGATGCGCCGTCGACAAAATAGCCCAATCCTAATTTTCACCTCTTCTTTTAAGAAGGTCTCAGCTTTAATTACTGCAATTGGTGTGATAATTATACTTATTTCAGATAATTTTTCATCGCGCCATAATAGTGAAGAAAATAAAAAGGAGTGTTATATAGAATTACAGCGAACTTTTAAAGGAACTGTGATGGGTGCCAGATTTGACGATGATATAAATGTAAAAGCGTTTGTTATATATCTAACTAATGGCTATAAATATGTGAATCCATACTTTTTGAGGAGCTTGAATGGGGAAATTAAAAGTGGAGATTCTATCTATAAGGAAATAGGCTCCTTTAGGTTTATAATTTATAAAAAAGGTATTTCTATCCCTTACGTTCATGAGGATACTGTAGATTGCGAAAAGCTGTAAATTAAAACCGTATGCTGTCCTTATCTTGCTACTAAGGAATTCAATTATCTTAAATTTAGCGTAGTTCTGTTGGATAGTCAAAAGCATTTAAGCCCAAGCCACCAAAACCGCTCTTGAGGCTCTTACCTCATTACAATACTTATGTACCAAATGGGTAATGCCACTTTGCAGGCATCTTTACCCAAGTGTTATTTAAAAATAAAAAGCCTTCTTTACACCCTTTAAAACAATAATGCTAAACAGCGTTATGGGCTTACTGCCCGTACATCAGCCAAATTCCATTCTCCCTCCTTATAGCGCTGCGTAAACCTGTTAGGATGGGGCATCACCCCATATACCTTCATACTGCGCTGCCCCATGCAGCCCCTAAGTGCAAACCGCAACCACTCCTCCAAGCTCCCCACTCAACAAATATCTTCGCCCCCTCTCCTCCACACCATGGACCATCGACCATCGACTATGGACCCCCAACTCCCCCCCAAAAAAAATTGCCCCGCTTAACTAAGCGGGGCAGCCATATAATTATGTAAACAGGCTATTTTTTAACCGGTGTAGCAGGTGGCGCAGCTTGCTGGCCAGCAGCAGGGGCTGGTTGTGCTGCAGGGGCAGTTACACTTGGTAAATCCTTATTATTTACATTGCCGCTGGTGCCACCGCTTTTTATAAAGGCGGTTGAAACCAGGCATAACACACCAATAACGGCTGCAAATATCCAGGTGCCTTTTTCAAGTACATCGGTGGTTTGTTTTACGCCCATTAACTGGTTGCTGAAACCGCCAAACTGGCCGGAAAGGCCA
>CAZRDD010000489.1:0-4130 GCA_964598675.1 uncultured Parafilimonas sp. | reverse complement strand
TGCGCGAAGCCGTACGCAATTATGTAAAAAAGGAAATCTCCCCCATTATTGAGGATTATGCGCAGCGGGCAGCGTTTCCGCAGCAAATTGTACAGCAAATGGGCGAGCTGGGTGTGTTTGGGCCAACGGTACCACCCGAATATGGCGGCGGCGGGCTGGATTATATTAGTTATGGCCTTATGATGCAGGAGCTTGAACGTGGCGACAGTGGCGTACGCAGCACTGCCAGTGTACAGGGCAGCCTGGTAATGTACCCCATTTACGCCTACGGCAGCGAGGAACAGCGCCGCAAATACCTGCCAAAATTAGCCAGTGGCGAGTGGCTGGGTTGTTTTGGCCTTACGGAGCCCGACCATGGCAGTAACCCTGCCGGTATGCTTACCAATTTTAAAGACGCGGGCGACCATGTTATATTAAACGGAGCTAAAATGTGGATTAGCAACGCCCCTTTTGCACAGGTGGCGGTGGTTTGGGCCAAAGATGAGCAGGGCGATATTAGGGGGCTGATAGTGGAGCGTGGCATGGAAGGGTTTACCACCCCAACCACACACGGCAAATGGAGCTTACGCGCCAGCGCCACCGGCGAACTGGTTTTTCATGATGTAAAAGTGCCCAAAGAAAATATATTCCCCACTATAAAAGGTCTTAAAGGCCCGCTGGGTTGTTTAACAAAAGCCCGTTACGGCATTGCCTGGGGTACGTTAGGGGCAGCGATGGATTGCTACGATACCGCCCTGCGTTACAGTAAAGAACGTGTGCAGTTTGACAGGCCGATTGGTGGTTTTCAACTACAGCAGAAAAAGCTGGCGGAAATGATTACCGAAATTACAAAGGGTCAGTTACTGGTTTGGCGGTTGGGCGTTTTAATGAACGAAGGGCGGGCCACACCGCAACAGGTAAGCATGGCTAAACGCAACAGTTGCGAGATTGCCACCAACATTGCCCGTGATGCCCGCCAGATGCTTGGCGGCATGGGCATAACCGGTGAGTACAGCATTATGCGCCACATGATGAACCTTGAAAGCGTAATTACCTACGAAGGCACCCACGATGTGCATTTGCTGATAACAGGTATGGATGTTACAGGGCTGAATGCGTTTAAATAGGGTAAGGTCACTGTTCAGTCGTAAAAAATGCGATAGAATTAAAAACAGCCACATTGGCTCAACAATAAAAGGAATTGGAACTTTTTCACGATGAACGAAAAAACTAACGCAGCTAAAAGCACCCCTTCAGGGGATGGGGGCCAAAAAAGTAAGGGCATCTTTCTAATAGGCATGATGGGCTCTGGTAAAAGCTACTGGACAAAAAAGCTGGCAAAAAAACTCGGCTGCGGCGGGTACGATTTGGATTACCTCGTGGAAACAAACGAGGAAAAAACCATTACCGAGATATTTGAGCAGGATGGCGAAGATTATTTTCGTAAACAGGAGGCTAAAGTGCTGCGCTGGTTTGCCGAGAAAAAAACTTTTGTGTTAGGTACGGGTGGGGGTACTCCCTGCTTTCATGATAATATGACATGGATGAACAAGCATGGGCTTACCATTTGGCTGGATGAGCCGGTGGAGGTGCTGGTACAGCGCCTTTCCCCGGAAAAAAGCCACAGGCCATTGTTAAAAAATTTAAGCGAAGGCCAATTGCACGATTTTTTAACAGCCAAACGCGAAGAACGGGCGCCGTTTTACGCCCAGGCCCAATACCATTTAAAAGGGAATATTACGGATAGTAATTTCACTAAAATTTTACAGCAGTATGCATAAAACTTTTCTTTTTGTGGCGGCTTTACTGGGGGCTGCTTCGGTGGCTCTGGGGGCTTTTGGCGCACATGCCCTTAAAGCAATACTTGATACTGATACCCTGGCTATTTACGAAACAGCGGTACGTTACCAGTTTTACCATGTGTTTGCCCTGTTGGCAGCAGGGGTGTTATATGGCCAATATAAAGTAAACTTTATCATTTGGTGTGGCTGCTTGTTTTTGGCAGGTATATTATTATTTTCAGGCTCCCTTTATGCACTGGTTTTTATAAAAAACGCCGGTAACACAAGCCTGTATTGGGTTGGCGCCATTACACCAGTGGGTGGCCTGTGCTTTATGGCAGGTTGGGTTTGTATGGCTTTAGGGGTTAAAAAGGGGTAGGCAATTTTGCATCTTATTTTTCTTAAGGCCCAACGTAAAACCTATGCGAATACTTAGCTGCTTTCTGGTTTTTAGTTTGCTTACTGCCGCCTGTAACGCACAGCTAAAAGTAATTGAGAAAACGCTTACCGATTTACATGTTACCAGTAACAGTGTTACGGGCATGGTACGCCAGCAAGATGGAAAAATTGTAATACTGGGTACGGTAACAGAAGGGCAGGTATATAAAACCGCTCTCATCAGGTTTGATTCCGCAGGTGCGCTTGATGCCAGTTTTGGCAAAGGAGGTATAGATACATTTACCACCCTTAATTTCTTTCCTAATTATCAGGTAGCTTATTTTACAAGCATTGCTTTACAGGGCAACAAAATAATTGTAGCCGGTGGTACAATAGACAATACATCTGGATTTACGATGGGCGATTTGATCATGATGCGTTTTACTGCCAGCGGCAAGCCAGACTCCTCTTTTGGTTACAATGCTGTTACAGTAACAGATGTTGGCTCATCTACAGGTATTTCTATTGACGAGGCCAGGCGTATTGCTGTAGATTCCAAGGGAAACATACTTGTTGCAGGCAAAACTTACGATTATACCAAATACAGGTTTCTTGTTGCAAGGTATACCGCAAACGGGTTGCCCGATGTATCGTTCAATTTAATTGGATATTCCGTTTTTGATATCGGTAACGAAGACGATGAAGCTTTGGATGTTGCAGCTTACCCCAACAACCGCATCGTTGTAATGGGTAAAACATTTGTTAGCAACAACGATTTCGAAGTATCGCTGCTGATGCTAAACTACAATGGCACTCCCGATAATAGTTTTGGTGTAAACGGCATAACCATATCTAAAATAAGTTTGCTGCCAGATGTTGCAACACGCCTGTTAGTAATACCGGGAGGTAAAATTGTATGCACTGGCAACAGCGGTAACAGTTTGCTTGCATTACGGTACAATGCAAATGGCACCCCTGATAGTACGTTTGGCAACAGGGGCATAGCTATTGAGCCTATGCCGGGTACAAGCCAGGCGAATGATGCCATTTTACAGATTGATGGAAGCATAATAATAGGCGGTTATGCTATGAAAGGTGCTGGCAATCATTTTTTTGCGGCAAAGTTTTTAAGTAACGGTAAGCCTGACGGTGCTTTTGCCGAAAAGGGCATTTTATACAATGCTGTATTTAATAACGATGATGAAAGCCATGCTATGGCCATTTTGCCCAATGGCAACATACTGCAGGCTGGTTGGGTTGCCCGCAATGCAGGAACGCTTGTTTGTATGCTGCAGTTTAACGCTGCCGGTGTGCTCAATTCCAGTTTTGGGAGCAAAGGTATTGTTACACTGGGCATAGGTTCAAGTACAGACAGGGCTTTTAAAATGAAGGTGCTTCCGTGGGATAACTCCTTGCTGCTATCCGGTACAGCAAACGGGTATTGGTCGCTGGTAAAATATGGTGCTGGCAAAAGTTTGCATGCCGATAAAAACTTCGGGATTAACGGAGTTACAACCGTGCCGCTTATTATAGACAACGACCAGTTTGCCGAACCTGATATAGCGATAGATACTGCATGGCAAAAAATATACATGTGCGGGTTGATAAATTACACCTTTTATCTGCTAAGGTTTAATAAGGATGGCGCCGCAGACTCCTCGTTTGGTAAAAACGGTGTGATTTCATTTAATAATATATCGCTTTACAATGGGGGGCTTGCAGTGTTGCCAAACCATAAGATTGTGTTTGCCGCTGCAAGGCAGGATGCTGCCACCGGCTATAGTTTTGCAGCTATGCTTAACCCCGATGGGGTACCCGATACGGGTTTTGGCACAGCAGGAGAGGTGCGGCAACTGCCATTATCGGTAAATAGTATACTGGTTAGTAATTATAACAATACCATACAACTGGCTGGATATGTGCCCCTGGAAAATTTTGGCGGTGGCGTTGGGGTTTTAAGCCTTACCCAAAAAGGCGGGTACGATGCCACTT
>CAZRDD010000488.1:0-4135 GCA_964598675.1 uncultured Parafilimonas sp. | reverse complement strand
AAGGGCTTCGTTGGCATTGGCTGCAATCTTCCTTCTCTTATATCTCTCAAAAAGGGGCTAAGGTTTTTACTGGTATGATGCTGGATATAACCGAGCGTAAAAACGCGGAAGTAACCCTGCGTACCAACGAAGAAAAGTACCGCAGCATTATAGCCAATATGAACCTGGGTTTGCTTGAAGTAGATAATGATGAAACAATTAGTTACGCCAACCAGGGTTTTTGCAGTATGAGCGGGTACACGGTGGAAGAGCTTGCAGGCAAAAATGCCAGCAGCCTTTTTGTGCAGGGCAATAATGCAGAGCTGGTAAAGCATAAAAACCATGCGCGCAGCAAAGGTGTTGCCGATGCTTACGAAATTGCTGTTACCAATAAACAGGGCGCCTTAAAATGGTGGTTAATAAGCGGGGCACCCAGGTATAACGATAAAGGCGACCTTGTAGGCTCCATTGGCATTCACCTTGACATTACCGAACAAAAGCAGCTTGAAAAAGAACTTATTGAAGCCAGGGAGCGTGCCGAACACCTGGCACGTACCAAAGAGAACTTTTTGGCCAATATGAGCCATGAGATACGTACGCCCATGAATGCTATTATGGGCATGGGCAGCCAGTTGCTTAAAACTACGCTAACGGCGCAGCAGCAGTTTTTTCTTGAAACCATTAACACCGCCAGCGAAAACCTGCTGGTAATTATAAACGATATACTCGACCTCTCAAAAATTGAAGCGGGCAAGCTTGTTATTGAAAACATTGGTTTTGAGCCTGTGGCACTGGCAAAAAAAACATTGCAGGCACTGGCGCACAAAGCGGAAGAAAAAGGGCTTAAACTGCTTGCGCCGGTAATAGACAGCCATATTGCACCCGTGCTGGTAGGCGACCCTAACCGCATTGGGCAGGTATTGCTAAACCTGCTTAGCAACGCCATTAAATTTACGGAGAAAGGCTCGGTAGGGTTATCAGTAAAGCTTTTGCAGGATACTGAAGCCGCACAATTAGTAGAAGTGGTGGTAACCGATACGGGCATAGGCATGGATGAAGCCTTTTTGTTGCACCTGTTTGATAAATTTAGCCAGGAGAATGAATCTATAAGCCGCAAATATGGTGGCACAGGGTTGGGTATGAGTATTTGTAAGCAGTTGATTGAGTTAATGGGTGGCAGCATTTATGCCTCCAGTAAAAAAGGGGAGGGTACAACCATATCCTTTTACCTGGAGCTTGCAAAAGGCTGTGCTGCCAGCCTGCCGGAGAAAACCGCAACCAGTTTCGATGCATCTGTTTTAAAGGGCAAAAAAGTGCTGATAACAGATGATAATGAGCTTAACAGGCTGGTGGCCTCAGTTACGCTTGAGCATTACGGTGCCATTATTACTGAAGCCAGCAGCGGCCAACTGGCCATTGCGGCCGCCGCCGGGCAAGAGTTTGATGTTATTTTAATGGATATACAAATGCCTGAAATGGATGGATACGAGGCTGCCCGGCAAATACGGCAGTTTAACAACACCATACCCATTGTTGCATTTACAGCCAAGGCAATAAAGGGTGAGCGGGAAAAATGCACTGATGCAGGTATGAATGATTATATAACCAAGCCTTTTAGGGAAGAAGACCTCGTTAAAATGATTGCCCGGTGGTGCGGTGTTACCATAGTGCCTGGCCCGCAGCAGCTACAACAGCAAACCGTTGCTGCGCAGCCTTTATATAACCTTGACGGGCTGCGGAGCATGAGCCGTGGCAGTGAAAGTTTTGTACATAAAATGATAAACCTGTTTTGTGAGCATACGCCCAATATGCTGCGTGAAATGATGACGGCTTACCATGCAGGAGATTTAGATGGCATGGCCGGTGTGGCGCACAAAATGAAACCATCGGTTGATTACCTTAATATTGGTGCAGTAAAGGAGGTAATACGGCAAATAGAAAAGGCAGGCAAAGAAAAATTGAATACGGAGGAATTGCCGGGCCTGCTGCATACAGCGGAACAAACCATATTGCAGGTTATAAAACACATGCAGGCAAATCACCCGGCGTTAGCAACTACCAAAAATAGCCCTGTAACTACCAATATGGTGCAAGTGGCTTAATAGTTTGTAGCATTATAAGGGGGCTGCTTACAGCTTAATTGTGTCCAGCGCTTTTTTAAGGGTATTTATAATAGTATCACAGTGGCCTTTGTCAATCACCAGCGATGGGCGCATGGTAACTACATTGCCTTCAATAATTTTAAACGCTACGCCGTTTTGCATGCAGTGGTACATAATAACCTCTGCCTCTTTTATGGCCCTTTCCTTGGTTTGGCGGTTTTTTACCAGGTCAATACCAATATGCAGGCCCCTTCCGGCAACGTTGCCTATAATGGGGTAGGTTTCCTGCAAGGCCGCCAGTTGCTGCAGCAGGTAATCGCCTAATACAGCCGAGTTCTCCACCAGTTTATTCTCTTCAATATATTCAATGGTAGCCAGGCCAGCGGTGCAGCACAGCGGGTTTTTTTCGTGCGTAAAATGGCCTATTGAACGGTGCTGCAGAATATTGTATTCTTCCTTTGTAACAATACCCGCAAAAGGCATCAGCCCGCCACCCAATGTTTTGCCCATTACCAGTACATCCGGCGTTACAAAATGTTCGCTGGCAAACATTTTTCCGGTACGGCCAAACCCTTCAATAATCTCATCAAAAATCAACAACATACCGTATTGCCTGCAAAGGGCCTGTACCTCCTTCCAGTAGTGTTGCGATGGTACTACCGGCGTAGCCGATATAGGTTCGCCAATTACAGCCGCCATATCGGGGTTACGGTGCAGAATAATTTTTATCTGCCGCAGGTATTCTGCATCAATATCTTCTGTATTGGTAAGGCCCCACGGGTTACGGTAGTAATTGGGAAATTCTACATGAAAAGCACCGGGCACCATCGGGCCGTTGCCCGTATTAAAATGCTCCTCTCCACCCACTGCTGCCGATTGAAAGCCTGTGCCGTGGTACGAATCCCAAAACGATAGCGTTTTCCATTTGCCGGTAACCTGTTTGGCAAGCATGATGGCCATTTCAATAGCCTCGGAGCCGCCGGGGCAAAAAAGCACCCTGTTAAGGCCGTCTGGCGTTATATCAACCAACTTTTTAGCCAGGTTTATGGCTGGCTGATTGGTGTAACGCCTGGGGGTAAATGCCAGGCTGCTTTGCAGCTGTTCAATCACCTTTTGGGTAACATAAGGGTTGCTGAAGCCTGCGTTGTGTACACCATTGCCGTGCAGGTCTAAATAGGCTTTGCCCTGCATATCGTATATGTAGGGGCCTTCCGTTTTGCCAAGCACGTTCATTACAGGGGTGGAGAGTGCCTGGTGCAAAAAAACAGCCGCATCTTCTTCAATCAGCGCTTTTGTAGCCCCGTCAAGTTTGTTGTGATATTCCTGTCTTAAAACCGATTGGTTTACATCGCCTTGTTCCAGTGATACGTTTTGCTGCATGGGTTATGATTGGTGGTTTCGGGCGCAAAATAAACCGGGCCGCTTGTTTTAGCTAATTGTTTTTAGATGACTGGTAAAAATCGCTAAAATTATAATTCTTGCACATTCTCAACTGTAAGCGGCTAACCACGCTAACTGTGTAATGCACCTTTTTTAGGGCATTTATCTCGCCCCAAAAACTACCTATTTTATGCTGGTTTGTTTTACCGGTTATGGCTTTTGATACCTTACCCTTATGGCCATCTGCATATTGTTAACCGAAGGTTGCTGGCTTTTTACCATATAAATACTTTGCACATAATATTTAAAGGTAGGCAGGCTTGTGTCTTTTGCAAACTGCGATTGCAGGTATACTGGTATGGGCAGGCCCGGCGGGCAGCGAAACTCATTGCTAAAGGTGTAGCTGCCATCCCAGGTGGTAATGGCATTGTTTTTTATGGGGTTGTAAAGCGTGGTAAAACCCGTTAAACTGTAAGTGTTGGGGTTATACCCCACAAGCTTAAGGGCGGGGTTATTGTTATGGTCTGGCGTAACGGAAGGCACCGACAGCATAAAACTGCTGTACTGGTTGTTACGCCCGGTTAATATTTTAATAGCATCCATGTGCGTATGGCTGCCCAGCAGGCCCACAATATGCTCGCGGTGTTTATAAACAAGGTCTAAAAAAGCATCCT
>CAZRDD010000487.1:0-4141 GCA_964598675.1 uncultured Parafilimonas sp. | reverse complement strand
CTGCGGGCGAACTGGTTGCTTTTAAAACAGCACTCTACCAGGATATGCCACACGATACACTGCTGGATGATTTTATACAATCTATGAGCATTGCTGCGAAAGGCTATAAAATTGTGTACGAACCGGAAGCCTACGCCATGGAAACTCCTTCCGCCAATGTGAAAGAAGAAATTAAGCGCAAGGTGCGCATTTGCGCTGGGGGGTGGCAGAGTATCACCAGGCTTTGGCCCGATATTGGGTGGTTCAAAAATGCAAAGCTTGCTTTTCAGTATTACTCACACCGTGTGTTGCGCTGGACGGTTACGCCCTTTTTAATGATTATCATGTTTTTTGCCTCATTGGCCCTGGCTGTTCAGGGCAGCGCTTTTTACATACTGGTATTTGCGGCACAGTTTTGTTTTTACGGTGCCGCGTTTTTGGGTTACCTGTTTGAAGCAAAAAACATCCGGCTTAAACTATTGTATGTTCCTTTCTATTTTTGTATGATGAACTGGGCAGTGATGGCTGGCCTGCGCAGGTTTTTAAAAGGCAATCAAAGTGCCCTTTGGGAGAAGGCTGGCCGTAGCAAAAATGCTTTGATACAGTAATTCCACTCCGAAAGTTTAAAGGGTTGCAATCATCAGCAAAAGGTAAAATTGAGTTATGCAGGTAAACATTCTGGCATTTGGGGTAGCTAAGGATATATTTGGTTCATCTTCTATTACCATTACCCTTCAGCCCGGCACAACGGCAGCAGGGCTTAAAAACATGCTGGAAGTGCAGTACCCACGGCTAAAGCAGCTATCTTCCTTTATGCTTGCGGTTAACAGTGAGTACGCACAGGGGGGCGAAATTATAGCGGAGAAAGATGATATTGCGGTTATTCCTCCGGTTAGTGGCGGGTAGTTTTTTACCGCTGCTCCAGCCACGCCTTTATACCGCCTTCCAGCGAAAAAATATTTGCCTGCGGATAAAACTTCATAATTTTTTTAACAGCTTCTGCACTTCGCTTTCCCGAAGCACAGTAAAAAATAACTGGCTTGTCCCCCGTTAAAAACGAGAAATCCTGTTCAACTAATTCAACGGGTATGTGCAGGCCACCGATATTAAATTGCGCGCGTTCGTCAACACTTCTTACATCAACCAATGTATAACTATCAGCATCGGCCAGTCTCAATTCGTTTATACTGATAACCGGAATGTCAATGGTTTCGGTTACAGCCGTTACCGTTGTTTTTGTAACTGCACCCGTTTTAATAATGCGGCTTTGCAGCGTTAACGCATCAACTATTAATATTTTGCCTGCCAGTAACTCCCCTGTACCAGCAATAAACTTTATCACTTCATTGGCCTGCATACAGCCAATGATGCCTGCAATGGTGGGCAGCACCCCTCCTTCTGCACAATTGGGTATTTGCGATGCATCAACCTGCGGAAAAACATCTCTGTAATTTGGCGACCTTGTTCCATCAATATTCAACACATTCCATACAGCCACCTGCCCTTCAAACTGGTAAATAGCGCCATACACCAGCGGTTTACCGGCAAGCACACAGGCATCGTTTAACAAGTAGCGGACATCAAAATTATCAGTACAATCTACCACTATATCATACGCCTCCACCAAGCCCATAACATTGGCAGAGTTTATTTTAACATCCAGCGGAACAAGCTTTATCTGCGGGTTTTGCCTGCTCAACTTGTTACAGGCTACCACGGCTTTTTTAAGCCCCGCTTCAGCAGGGTTATACAGCACCTGCCGGTGCAGGTTACCGGGAGAAATAACATCAAAATCTGCAATGGCTAAAGTACCTATCCCCGCCGATGCAAGATATAAAGCGGCAGGGCAGCCAAGGCCGCCAGCACCAACTACCAGCACTGTGGCTTGCTGCAGCTTTTGCTGCCCTGCCAGGCCAAAACCCGGTAAAGCCACCTGGCAACTGTACCGTATAATATCTTCCTGCATCAAAACATTTTTTTAAACGGCCAAATGGGATAAACTTCTCCCCTTTTAAACTCATTTTGGTTTAATGGAAGTTCCATAAAAGCATTGGCACTGGTTAAATTGGCAAAATCGCCGGAGCCATTGCCACTAAAAGGTTCTGCAAGCAATTTGCCTTCGGCACTTATGTGCAAAAATACCTGCATAAAATATTGCAGTGCAGGCGTAAAAACAACATCGTTGTTTAATACAGCATAATACTTTTGGGTGCCTACACCCAGGCATGTTGCAAGCCAGGGTATAAAGTACCGGTGCAGGCACATAAAGGTGGAAACCGGGTTGCCCGGAAAAGCGAATACCAGCGTACCATCCCCATGTTTACCAAACCAAAATGGCTTACCTGGCCGCTGCTGCACTTTGTGAAATAATTTTTCAATACGCAACTCATCCAGTACACGTGGCACATAATCAAACTTACCCATTGATACCCCCCCGCTCAACAGGATAACATCGTATTGCTGAAGGCAGTTTTGCAGTTGTAGTTTTATAGTAACCGGCTCATCCGGCAGGTGCAACATCGCTGGCTTTACGCCATACTCCGCCAGCACAGCCTGTATTGCATAATTGTTGCTGCGCCTTAACTGGTAGGGCAATGGTTTGTCTTCCACAGCCACCAGTTCATCCCCGGTAGAAATAATTACCACCGTTGGCAGTTTTTGTACCACCAAAGAGGTTTGGCCAACGGCTGCGGCAATATTGATGGTTTGCGCATCAATAAACCTGCCTGCGCTAACCAGTACACCGCCCTGTTTTTTGTCCTTAGCCTTTAGATGAATATTTTGCCAGGGCTTAGCAATTACGCCTTCTTTTACTGTTGCATGGCCGTTATTAATATCAAGTTGTTCATAAGGTATCACAGTATCTGCCGTACTGGGTAAAGCAGCGCCGGTCATTATTTCAATGCAATGGCTTTCATCATCAATTTCACAAGGCTTATCTCCTGCCGCCTGTGTTGCTTTTATAAAAAAATTACGGATGCCCTTTTCAAAAGCAGCATGTTTTAGGGCAATACCATCCATGGTTACCCTGTTAAAAGGCGGTAAATCGCGGTCAGCAATAATATCCTGTGCAAGCACCCGGCCCAAAGCTGTTTCAAAAAAAAGTTCTTCGGTGCCATAATTTTTCACCTGGCCCAATACTATTTTTTCTGCTTCTTCCACACTAATCATCATAAAGCATTCCGGTTGTAAAGTATATATTAAAAAAGCAAATTTCTTAAACCGCTACCCCCCTATCATGGCCATTGATTCGTGTACACTATGCTCTCCAGTTCTGCCTGCTTCAGCATCCCAACCATCTTTTGGTTTTTTGAGTATAGCGTCATTAATGGCTTTTACCAATTCCCCATCATTACTGCCGTTACGCAAAATGTTCCTTATGTCCAGTTCGCCATTACCATACAAGCAGGTTTTAAGCTTACCCTGTGGCGTAATACGTATACGGTTACAGGTGCCACAAAAAGAACGGGTATAGGCGGCAATAATGCCAATGCTGCCTTTGTGCCCTGGTACCCGGTAATTATAAGCTGTTGAATTTGCCGGGTCAGCAACCTTTTGCAGGTTGGGATATTTTTCCTGGAGTGTTTGCAGTATGCGTACATGATCCCAGGATAAGCCTTGATAATCCTCATGCCTGCCATTAAATGGCATTTCCTCAATAAACCTTACATCTACGGGCATTTCTTTGGTTAGTTCGGCCAGCGGCAGAATATCCTGCGTGTTCTTGCCATCCATCACCACGGCGTTTATTTTTACAGGTATGGCATGCGTAACCAATTGTTGCATTGTTTGTAAAACGTTCTCAAACTCATCGCGGTGGGTAATGGCAAAAAACCTGTTCCTGTCAAGTGTATCAAGGCTTAGGTTTACTGAATGGATGCCTATTTTTTTAAGCTCAGGCACCAGGGGTGCTGTTAACACCCCATTGGTGGTTATTGAAACCTGTTTCAGCCCACCAACCTTGCACAGGCCGCTTAAAAAACCCATCATATTTTTACGCACAAAAGGCTCGCCGCCGGTAATGCGTATTTTTTCAATGCCATGCTGGGCCAATACGGTACTCAGCCTCAACATTTCCTCATAAGTAAGTAATTCTGCCCTGCCAAGCCACTGCAAACCTTCTTCCGGCATGCAATAAAAACAACGCAGGTTACACCGGTCG
>CAZRDD010000486.1:0-4170 GCA_964598675.1 uncultured Parafilimonas sp. | reverse complement strand
CTACGAGCTTAACATAAGCATTACCGCCCTTAAAGAGGCGCAAATTAGCGGCCAGGCGCAGGATGGCACCGTGGTGGTGTTACAGCACAGTAAGCAAAAAATTAAGCCTGTTGGGCGTAAATAAGGTTTGCCCGCTGCTTAGCTGGCGTACCATTGGTGTAATTGCTTTGTAAACACCGTAAATATTCATAACAACACCTTGTTGTTTTTGTATATTTAAACACACCAAATTGTTGAAGCCATGAGTATAACCATACGCGCCGCCACTGCCAACGATTTTGAAGCCGTAATGGTATTAATAAAGCAACTGGCTGCTTTTCAGGGTACGCCCGAAAAAGTTACCAATACCACCACGCTTATGCAGGAGGAACAGCCCTTTTTTAATATACTGGTAGCCGAAACCGCCACTAAGCAAATTGCGGGCATTGCCGTGTATTTTTTTGCCTACTATACCTGGGTGGGCAAATCGCTTTACCTGGACGACCTGTATGTTGCCGAACCATACCGGGGGCAGAAAGCTGGCACCCAACTGCTGAAAGAGTTGTTTACCATTGCCCAAAACAATAACTGCAAAAGGGTACGCTGGATGGTATCGGACTGGAACAAGCCCGCTATTGCTTTTTACACCAGACTGGGTGCCGGAATTGACACCCACGCTTTTGTGTGCGATGTTGAAGGGCACCATATTGGCCAACTGGCGCAAAGCTTGTAAGAAGTAATACCGTTGCGCCTTTCCGGCAGATTTTTCCCCCCTTAAACCCAATTCCATGCATTTATCAAAGCATCCTGGTTATTAATAAGCATACAGCAACTGCCGTTGAAAAATTGGGCCTTAGCGCTTTGATGGTGTTACACTAATCTACATCCTTTTTAAAAATACACGCTATTTCAGGGAGGTATTAACGACCAGTAAAAATATACTGGTATAACATAAGGATGGGCAGATAATATAACGTAGCTGCTTAATTTTTGCTTAGTAAGCCATACCCATCACCCAAAACTTTAAATACCACGAACTGCAACAAAAAAGGCTGCCCCATATTTAGGTTTGGGGCAGCCTTCACATTTTTGGTTTACAAATATTATTTTGTGCTCATCATCAACAGGTGATCAATCTTATACATTTTATGAAAATCATCATACTGTATAAGTTCTTTATCTTCTTTAAAGTTAGCATCCAAAGCATCGTGAAACGGATGATTTGTTGGAAATGCCTCTTTTAGTTTTGTTTTTGTAAGCGGCTGCAACACATTTGAAGCGGCGGTTACAAAATAATATTTAGGTGCATATTTTTCTGCTTCTTTAGGGGAGTGTGAAGCATGAACATACTTATAAATAACAATTGCATCACCGGCATTTAGTACACTGTACCCCATTGCTTTGGTGGCTGTTTTAGTTGTTAATTGTTCTTTCTGGGCGGCTGATGGCTGTGCTAATGCTAAAAGGCTGAAGGCCAGCATTACAAGAAAAGATATCTTTTTCATTTTGTGAAAATTTAAAATTTAATAAATATTTACGCTTAACAGTTGTTTAACCATGTACATTATTTGCCTGCTGCCTATTGTAAAGCAGCATTACAAAAAGGGGGTATGTAAGCCAATGTTTCTTTGGAAAGACGGCTTAATAAACTAAGGTTACTACCGGCATTTAACCCGGGCAACGGAACAGATTTACTGATATGGGTATTAAATTCTGAAAACCCTGTTGAGCAGGAATATGGGCTGGGTATGACTTCGTTTGGGGGTGCAAATAAACAGGTCAGTTTTATCATTCCAGATAAGCGTAGTGTTCTGGCTTTTTTCAGTTGCATGACCAATATAAACCGAACTCCAGTTTACTATAACAAAAGGCTGAACAGCCTGGTGGTTATCTGCCTGTACGCAATGCGTTTTGTGTTTGCAACAATCTGAACAAATGCCTTTTGTGCCACAACCGCCATCCCCGCCAAAATTCAACACGGTTATATTGGTAAGGTGGTTATTACAATAGTGATAATCAACCGCCACACAAAATGCAACGTTTGTGTACAACACCAGTAATAATATAGTTGCTATTCTCTTCACTTTTTAATTGCTTACGTAAAGCTAACTTTAGCGGGCAGCCTGTTTATTGATGTACGTTAACTGGTACTATGATTAATGTCATTTAACCTTTAACAGGCTGGCATTAATAGCCACCACCACTGTGCTTACAGCCATTAAAACAGCCCCTGCCGCCGGGCTTAATAAAACACCCTGCTTATACAGCACCCCGGCGGCCAATGGCAGGGCTATAATATTGTAGCCGGTTGCCCACACAAGGTTTTGCATCATTTTACGGTAGGTGGCCTTGCCAAATAAAATAAGGTTTACAACATCTTTAGGGTTGCTGTTTACCAAAATAATTCCTGCTGTTTCAGCAGCTATATCGCTGCCGCTGCCAACAGCAATGCCCACATCGGCCTGTGCCAGGGCAGGCGCATCGTTAACGCCATCGCCGGTCATCGCCACAAATTCGCCCTTGCTTTGCAGTTTTTTTATTTCTTCAAGCTTTTGGTGCGGCAGCACCCCGGCTATAAAACTGTACATACCCAATTTATCGCTAACGGCTTTAGCCACTTTATTGTTATCGCCTGTAAGCAGTATTGCTTTAATATGGTTTTGCTTCAGGGTATTAATGGCAGCAGCAGCTTCGGGGCGCACCTCATCGCTCAAGGCAATATACCCTGCCAGCGTATTGTTTACCAGCACAAATACAACCGTGTCGGTATCGCTGCCAACCACACCACCGGGCAGGGCTATATTGTTTTGCGCTATGTAGCCGGGGCTTACCACCATTACCTTTTTACCTTCCACGGTAGCTTCAACACCTTTGCCTGTAATAGCGTTAAACCCTTGTGCTGGTGGAATAATTAACGCCAGTTGCCCTGCTTTTTGCAGAATGCCAGTTGCTATGGGGTGTTCGGATGTTTGCTCCAGCGCGGCGGCCAGGCGTATCAATTCGTTTTCGCCCAGCGCTTCTTGCAGCGAAACTATTTTCGACACCTCAAATTTGCCCACGGTAAGTGTACCCGTTTTATCAAACACAATGGTGCTTATTTTACGGGCATTTTCAAATGCTGTTCTATTTTTAATAAGCAACCCGTTTTTAGCCGATAAGCCGGTTGATTTTGCCACCACCAGCGGTACCGCCAAACCCAGTGCATGCGGGCAGCATATTACAATAACGGTAACCATTCTTTCCATGGCAAATGCCAGGGATTGACCCGTTATATACCAGTACAAAAAGGTGGCAATACCACAAACAACAGCAATAATGGTAAGCCATTTGGCGGCAGTATCGGCCAGCAGTTGCGTTTTTGATTTGGCTTTTTGCGCATCGCCCACCAGTTGTATTACTTTGGCCAGGTACGAATTGGTGGCGGCATGTGTTACCGTTACCTGCACCGCACCGTTGCCATTTATAGAACCCGCAATTACCTTATCGCCTTTTACTTTTTTTACCGGGGTTGATTCGCCCGTTAGCATGCTTTCGTTAAGGTAGCTTTCGCCCTGGGTAACAATACCATCGGCAGCCACTTTTTCGCCGGGCTTTACCAGTATAATGTCGTTTACTTTAAGGGTATCGGTTTTTACATCGTGCACCATGCCAGGCATTACCATGTGTGCATCCGCAGGCATTAACTGCACCAGCAACGCCAGCTCCTTAGATGCCCCGGCAACAGATTTCATCTCAATCCAGTGGCCCAGCAGCATAATGAGTATCAGTGTAGCCAGTTCCCAAAAAAAATCCATGCCCTGCAGGCCAAACACCACCGCCGTGCTGTAACAATACGCTACGGTTATGGCAAAACCAATTAAAAACATCATGCCAGGGGTTTTGCTTTTTACCTCCTGCACCAGGCCCTTTAAAAAAGGCCAGCCCCCATATACAAATACCACAGATGATAAGGCAAATAAAATGTAGGCGGAACCGGAAAACGGCCAGTGTACCCCCAAAAAATGCTGTATCATGGTTGATAACAGCATGATGGGCACCGTAAGCACCAGCACCACGTAAAACCGCTTTTTAAAATCGTTTATCATGGCGTTATGATCGTGCCCGGCATGGCCCATCGGCGGATTGCCGCCGTGGTGCATGCCGCTGTGCGCCATTGAGGGCCTTGTGGTGTGGCGCTTTGGTGCCGGTGCT
>CAZRDD010000485.1:0-4188 GCA_964598675.1 uncultured Parafilimonas sp. | reverse complement strand
TGCCAGTCTGCCCGCAAGCCTTCGTTGGCCCGGCCTGCACCTACACAGGTGTTAAACATACTATTAAGCTTACCAGATACTTTATTGCAGTCAACATTTATAACCCTTTGCCCCTGTACGGTTACCCATACAGTTAACAGCATTAATGCCAATACCAAAGCCCGTTTTTTCATTTTATCGTTATTTGTAGCCACATTAAAACTTACTCAGCCCATACCAACACACCAGCCGGGTTTACTGTTTTTTCGCCAATTAAAATTTTTGCTGCTGCGGGCAGGTTAAAAGTGTAACTGGCCGATGAATAATTTACAGCTACATAAAAACCATCGCGCCAGTAAACATAAACACCTTCAGGGTAATCTTCCGTAGTGGCACCGGCAGCCGTGTAAATACCACGCAATAAATCTTTTTCCAATTTGGAATCATCAGTATCCACACCTATATAAGTTACCGAGCCTTTACCTACCCCGTGCCGTACAACGGCAGCCCTCCCTTTGTAAAACTGGTTATTGTAAGTAGCCAGCACCTCGGTGTTATTATCTTCCGGCTGCAGCAAGTCGGCCCAGTTATTCCACACATAATGATTTGAATCCATTATTATTTCGCCCCTGGCGTATGCAGAAAGCATATCTGTTGCGCTGATATGTGCGCCGGTAAGTGTTGAAATGGGGGCTGCTGTTTCTGCTTCCCAAAAATGCCCAAGTGTGTCCTTGGTTGCGGTGCGGCAGGTAATAACCAGATGGCCGCCGTTTGTTACATAGTCAGTCCATTTTTTAATAACCGCAGCGTTAGCCATTTCGTATGCGGGCACTATCACAACTTTATACTTCGACAGGTCTGCCGTATCTGGAATGATATCAACCGGGGCCCCGAATGATTTTGCTATTTCAAGAAATTTCACGGGGTATCCCCAGGTATCCCATTGCCCTGTTTGTTTTTGCCTGTCAATTGACCAGTAATTCTCCACATTCCAAAGTATTGCTGTTGACCGTGCCTTTAGTTTTTCAGGCATAGTTGCTCCGGGTGCACTTTGCTTACGGAGTTCCTTTATTTCGGCCATGAACTGCATATAATCTCTGCCGCCCTGCGATGGAGTAACCCCATCGGTTTGTATTACCCCTGAATGATATTGTTCCGCACTGTACAGCACCTGCCTGAACCTGTAAGAACAGGCCAGCTTTCCCCCGGCTGCAAATGTGTGGTATAACCACATGCGCACGGTGCCGGGTAAAAGCAGCGGGTTATAACTGCCCCAGTTTACAGGCCCCGGCTGAATTTCGAGCACGCCCGACAAACCACCCACCGATTTATAATACTCAGCAGCAAACAGTATCACCTTACTGTTACCTAACCTAAAGCCAAGTTGCCCTAAATTATCGCTGCCGCCATTGGGGTATGCCGTGTAGGTGGCAAAATCCAGCTTTTTTGTAAGCCTTGGGTTTGAGCCAGTGCAAACTGCGGTATAGTTGGTAGTAACAAATTGATTTTTTGAGATGTAGCTTCGCAAAATACCTGCCTGAAAATCAAGAAATTCGGCCTGGGCATCGGCCGTATACCGCTTGAAATCGAGCAATGCATGGGGGTTATTGCCCCACCAGCCCACAAGGTTGGTGTTGGGGATGATGACCTGCCTGAAGCTGTTGAACCACTGGCTCCAGAAAGCTGTACCCCAGGCTGCATTTAATGCATCAATGGTTTTATATTTATTTTTTAACCATGTTCTAAAGGCTTCCTGAGACGAGGGGCTGTAATCTGGCAATGCGCCTGGCTCATTATCTATTTGCCACCCTATCAAATTTTTATTACCGCCATAGCGCTTCGCCATTTCTGCCACAATGGTTTGTACATACCGCCTGAACCTGGGGTTTACAATTGAGCCTAACCCCCGTGTGCCGTTTTCTGCACGTATATAGTGGCCGTCCATTACAAATGTTTCCGGGTAGTTTAACCTCATCCACGTGGGTGTTGTAGCAGAGGGGGTACACAGCAGCACTTTAAGGTTGTATTTGGCACACAGGCTTATCACTTTGTCCAGCCAGGTAAAATTTAATTTACCCTCTTCCGGCTCCATCTTAAACCAGGCAAATTCTGCAAGGTGTACAAATTCAAAACCCATATCAGCAATCTTCTTAATATCCCGCTCCCATTGGTTTTCATCCCACTGTTCAGGATAGTAATAAATACCGGTGGTTACCAGGTTTTTTTCAGGAAAAAACCGCCGGGCGGGCTGCGCTTTTATTACCATTACAGGTAGCAGGGCATTTACCACAAATAATACTATCCATTTTTTCATCTTAGTGCCTTTTCTCTTTGAATGATAACATAAACTTCGTGCCCGCCTTTAAAAAAATTGATGTTCTTCATTAGCCCATGTAACTAAGCAATACTTTAAAAACCTGCGCCTGAACGCAGCGAGTCCAGGGCCTGCTGGTCGGATATGGTATTGTTGGTGCGGTTGTAAATACCGCCTGCCCATAAAAATGCGGGAATACCGTTTGCCCGTGCCTGCTGTACTAAATATTTGTATAAATGCGCCCTTGAATTTAAGGACAATATAGAGTCTGCCGGGTTGCCGGTAATATTAACGGCGTGGTTTGGTGCATCAAATTCACCAATCAAAAAAGGAACTCCTTTTTTGATATAGCTGTTATTTACAAAACTTAAAGTGCTGTCCACGTAAGACTCTTCGGTACCAGCAACTGAATTTCTTGTTGTGTCATCAGTTGAATGATAGTTTGCGCCCCAATAGCGCCATTCCTTACCCCAGCTTGCATCCGAAGACAGTATGCAAAAATTAGCCGGGGAATACCAATGCACTTCCATTATCAATTTGTTGGCAAGCTGGTCCTGCGGCATGCCGGGCACACCAAAAAAATAATTAGCCAAATCTGCAGATGTACTTGGGGCCTGTATAACCAGCGTACGGTACGCATTTTTACCACCGGTAGAGCGCACTGCATTTATAAATATTTGGTGATAGCTTTTTAAAGCAGTGCTTGTAGGCAAATCAACAGCATTGGGCTCGTTGCTGCTTGCAAACATTAAATGCTCATCAAAATCACGCATATTGGTGGCTATTTGTTCCCAAAAGGCTTTTTGTTTGGCCTTTATAGTATCCTGAACAGCACCGGTAGCGGTACAATCCAGCCAGCCGCCATCCCAATGGTCGTTAAGCAGAACATACATACCGTCATTTATGCAATATTGAACAACTTGCTTTACCCGGCTCATCCAGGCAGTATCAATTTTGGCAGTAGTTTGATTTGCATGAAAGTTCCAGGAGCAAGGTATGCGTATTGCATTTACCCCGCTCTTCTTTACCAAATCAATCAGCGCCTGGGTAATCAACGGGTTTCCCCAGCCGGTTTCGCCACCGGGGGCCTCCATGGTGTTGAAAATATTCCATCCCAGTTTAATATTTGCTGTTATCTGGCTGGCAGTGCTGCCCATGCCTGTTGCATCGGGTGCTACAGGCGATGTGTTATAGGAGGGAAATATTACAGGGGCTTGCAAAACAGTAATTGTTCTCGCCTGGCTGTTTGTTAAGTTTACTTTTAAAACTACACTTCTGCTGATGCCGGTTGCGTTGGCTGGCGCAGTAAATGCAATGGTTGCGGCGCCGGTGTTGCCCGTTGTTTGGCTTACATGTAACCATGCCAAACCACTGGTATCAATACTCCAGGCAGCATCGCTTGTAAAGTTTAACATATTTGTGCCACCTTCAGCGGGTATGGTATCCGAAATGTTTGAGAGAGAAAGTTGCGGCGCTGCTTCGTTTTTTTTACACGCATTAATACTCAGTACCAAAGCAAAAACCCCCGCCACGCAAAACATGCATTTATTTTTCATTTTTTTTCTTGTTTTATTATAAAAGAAAGAACATGGGGTAGAAACCCCTCAGTTCTGTGTTGATTGCTTGTTATTTTATTTTTACTACTCTAACATTATCTATCGCGGCATAAAAACCAGTTTCAGTTGCCGATGTTTTAAAATTATGCAGGTAAATACTAAGGCTTGTGTTGCCGGTACTGCCCAACAAATCGGTAAGGCTTGCCACCGAGGTACCCATTCCATCGCCCAGGGTGGGGTCGCTTGCACGAAACGAGGTTAGCGGGATAGTTACCGTTGTCCACACCTTTGTGGTAAAAGCCGCTGTACTTGCGGCAGAAATTTGCCAGGGTTCGTAAC
>CAZRDD010000484.1:0-4199 GCA_964598675.1 uncultured Parafilimonas sp. | reverse complement strand
AAGCGGCAGAAACAACGCACCCGTAATACCATTCATGGTAAATGCAGGGGCAAACACCGCCAGTATACAAAACAGGATGAGCAGTTTGGGAAAAGCAATTTCCTTACAGGCATCCCATATAGCCAGGGCTTTCGGCTTGCCCATAGCTAAGTGCTGGTGAATGTTCTCTATGGTTACCGTTGATTCATCCACCAATATGCCTATGGCCAGCGAAAGGCCGCTAAGCGTCATAATATTGATGGTTTGATGGCAAAGAAACAAAAACAGCACGCCGGAGATGATAGAGGTAGGTATGGTTAATATTACAATAAGCGCCCCCCTGGCATCGCCAAGAAAAAGCAGCACCATCAGCCCGGTTAATACCGCACCAATAGCACCTTCTTTTATCAGGCTTTTTACGGAGTTGATTACGTATACCGATTGGTCGAACTCGTAACTAAGTTTTACATCCTCCGGCAGCAGGCTTTGAAAGCGCGGGATGGCTTTTTTAAGGTTTTGCACCACCTCCCAGGTAGATGCGTCTGCCGATTTTGTAATAGGCAGGTAAATGGAGCGTTTGCCGTTTACCAATGCGTAGCTAACGGTAATATCAGCCCCATCTTCAACAGTGGCAACATCTTTCATATACAGGTTTTGCACACCACCCCCGGTAAACAATGGAATCTCGCCAAAATCCTTTACTGTTTTTAGGCCCGCATTGCTGGGTGTAAGGTAGTTTATGTTGCCTATGCGCACATTACCCGCCGGTGTGGCCTGGTTGTTTACCCTTATGGCTGCCACTATCTGGTCGGGTGTAAGATTGTGCGCCCGCAACAGCTCGGGGTTTACTTTTACCACTATGGTACGCACGTTACCCCCAAATGGCGCCGGGGCTATTAAGCCCGGTATAGAGGTGAAGGAGGAACGCACGTAAACATTCGCAAGGTCCAGCAACTCGTTGTTGGAGCGTTTGTTACTGGTTAACACCAACTGCCCGATAGGCAGGGTAGAAGCATCGAACCGTATGATAAACGGCGGGTTACTGCCCGGTGGAAAAATAGCCTGCGCGCGGTTGCTGAAGGCAGTTACTTCCGCTGCCGCCTGCGCCATGTTGGTGCCCTCGTAAAACGTAAGCTTAATGAGGGTAAGACCCTGTATGTTTTTTGTTTCAATGCTTTTTACACCTGATACAAACAGCAGCAGGTTTACATACTGCTTGCCAAAATAGGCTTCCATTTGGTTGGGGGTAAAACCACCATACGGGTGTGAGAGGTAAATTACCGGCAAATTAAGGTCGGGAAAGATGTCAATCTTAATATTGCGCACGGCATTTATACCAAAGAAGAACAGCCCCGCCACCAGTACAAGTATTGAAATAGGTTTTCGTAATGCGCTTCTTATTAATCCCATAATATTTTTTTATCGAATGAATGTTACCGCGTTAAATAGTTTTGGCCAGCAGGTTAAGCCTTGGCTGCATAAAAAAAAGTTGATACACTGCACATTTCGCCTCGCCGTATTATTAAACCCCTTCTGCCTGTTAAAACTCATTTATAAACAGCCCAAAATCGCCTGCCGCAGCAGCCTTTAACAGTAGTGCCTGCCAAACGTTGTTATCAGCAATATCCCTGTCGGTTTCTGCACGGTTAAGCGCATACAGCGCCTGGGTAACATCTACAATATTGCTCAGACCGTTTTTATACAGCACACTTTTCTGCAAATAAGCATCAGCAGCAGCTTTTACCTGTACAGGGGCTTCAATATAGGCAGATAAAGCATTGTGTATTTTTGACTCCGCCAGTGCATACTGGTTTTTCAATTGCCCGTCAAGCAGTTCATATTCATTTTTCAGCCCCTTAGAGGTGTATTGTTGCGCCAGCACCTGCTGCTGCACACGCAGCGGGGAGGTTAAATTCCACACCACACCAACACCAAGCAGGTAGTTACTGCGCAAAGGCTTTATACCATCCCAATAACTTTGCGTAAAAGCACCAGGATTAGCCGCACCATAATTATAATCGAACCCCGAACCCCTGGCCTGCACTACGCCAAAAGCAGTAAAGGTGGGGTACATGAAGGTATGGTAATACTTAGCTTTTTCATCGCTGGCCAGTATGCGGTTTTGGTAAAACTGCAGCAGCGGGTGCGCCTGCATGTTTACTGTGCCGGTATCCTGCAGGGTGGCGGGTATGCGTGTTACAAAAAAGGTATCCAGCGTAAAGTTTTGCTGCGTGGTGCCTAATAATATGGCCAGTTGGCTGGCCTGTTCCTGCTCATAATCCTTTGAACGAAGCAATGCAATACGGGCATTAGATACCTCCGCATTAGACAAAGAAGAATCTACGCCAGCGTTCAAACCATTCTTTACACGTGGCACAACAGCATTGCGCAGTGCAATGGCCCTGTCAAGGTTATTTTGCTGGCTGGCAGTAAGCCTTTTGGCCGCCAGCAGGTTAAGGTAAGCTGCGGCTACTTTTACCTGTAGTTGAAATTTTTCCTGCAACAGGTCGCTTTCGTCCTGGGTTAACTGGGTGGCGGAAACCTTTATTTTTTCCTTTGCCTTACCAAACGAGTAAAAATCCCAGTTAATGTTGGCTAAGTAAAGCGCACCAAAAGCGGCATTCCAGTTGCCGCTTGCAAGTGCCGGGCCTGATGAAGCTGCGCTTAACCCTTTTAAACCATACAAGGGGCCATTCTGGCCATTGATGGTGCCAAAATCCTGCTGGGCCGACAGGTTAACATCAGGCAAAGCCTCTTTAACGCTTTGCTTAACCGTAGCCTTTGAGGCATTAACGTAATTGGCTTTTGCCTTTATGGTTCCGTAATTGTTCAGCGCCGTTTGTACGGCTTCTTTTAAGGTTAGCACCTGTGCTTGTGCGGGTAAAAAAATACCTGCTGCCAGTGTTAGAAATAGTGTTAGGCCTAATTTTTTATTAAACATGCTAAATATATATGCTGCTATTGGATTGCAAATCTACATTTGCAACAATTATGAATAAAATGAATTAATTTTATAAAAACCATTACTTATTCTAATAGCATGAACATCGCACTACATCATTTCAGACTGGTGGATACCATTGTGGTTGAAGGAACACTTACCAAAGCTGCTGAGGCACTGCACCTTACGCAGAGCGCACTTAGCCACCAGTTAAAAGAACTGGAAAAAGAACTTGATATACCTGTATTTTACCGTAAAGGTAAAAAACTGTATCTGTCAAATGAAGGTACCCGGTTTTTAAGAAGCGCTCAAAAAATACTTAGCGAACTGCGCCTGCTTGAAGCCGACATGCGCCATTTTAAAAAGGGCGAAACAGGTTCGCTTAAAATAAGCACCCAGTGTTACACTGCTTACCACTGGCTGCCGCGTATTATTAAATATTACAAACAGGTTAGCCCCGGTATTGATATTCACGTAGTATCTGGTGCCACCTACCTGCCCCTGGAATATTTGCTGCGCGGCGAGCTGGATATTGCCATTGTAAGAAACAAAATAGACAATCCAAATATACATTATGAGCCGTTGTTTAAAGACCAGTTGTTTGCAATAGTATCCAGCGAGCACCCGCTGGCACGTAAGAAATGTATTAAGATAACCGATTTTGAAGGGGAGGAATTGTTTTTTCCGTTTAACGATCCCGCCTCGGGCAACATACCTGTTATAGAGAACATGATGAAGCAGCAACAGGTAAAAGCGCGTCATATACACCGCATACATTATACCGATGCTATTATTGAAATGGTAAATGCCAACCTGGGTGTTAGCGTACTGGCCGACTGGATAGTGCAGCCCTACCTGGAAACCAAAAGCATACAGGCAAAAATACTGCCCGCCGAAGTTGCCCAGCGTACATGGTATGCAGCCACCTGCAGGCAATCGCCTGCAATTAATAATTTTCTTGATTGTTTAAAACTGCATTTTACTGATATGCAACGCTCGTTAACCGGCAAGGAGGCTTTTTCAACACCGGTGCATGATGCAAGGCAGGTGCTGGCAGCTTTTTAACGGAACAGGCGTGAGGGGATTTTTCAAGGGTTCCCCCTCATTTAAAAAATAAGCACCAGTGTGCCGCTGATAATAAGCAGCGCCCCTGCGGCAATTTTCCAGGTAAGCACTTCACCCAGAAATACCACTGATAACACAATGGTTAAGGCCACGCTGAGTTTATCAACGGGTGCCACCTGCGAAACCTTGCCTATTTGCAATGCCTTAAAATAAA
>CAZRDD010000483.1:0-4202 GCA_964598675.1 uncultured Parafilimonas sp. | reverse complement strand
AACTTCTCCGCCTTCGGTACCCACCCAGCGCAGGTCGGCACGGTCGCCGTTATCGTTCCAAATAACAATATTGGGCTGTAGTTTGCGTACCAGTTTGTAGGTATTGACCCAATCGTAATAGGTGGTACGGTCAATGGTGCGGGTTTCGTTGGCACCGCCGTAATAGCCGCTGCCGCCATTGGCACCATCAAACCAAATTTCAAAAATGGGGCCGTAGTTGGTAAGCAGTTCGGTAAGCTGGTTGCGGAAGTAGGTAATGTATTCGGGCTTGCCGTAATCGGCACGGTTTCTGTCCCACGGGGATAGGTAAAGGCCCAGTTTAAGCCCATACTCTTTGCAGGCATCTGCCATTTCGCGCACCACATCGCCCTGGCCGTTTTTCCAGGGGGCATTTTTTACGGAGTATTCGGTGTATTTTGACGGCCACAGGCAAAAGCCGCAATGGTGTTTTGCGGTAAGGATGATGCCCTTCATACCCGCGTTTTTACAAATGCGTGCCCATTGGCGGCAGTTTAATTTGCCGGGATTAAACAGGTTAACATCCTCGTTGCCAAAGCCCCAGCTTTGATTGGTATAGGTATTAAGCGAGAAATGTACAAAAGCATAATACTCCATGCTTTGCCAGCGCAGCTGGTTTTGGGTAGGCACCGGCCCAAACGGCTGCGGGGCCGTTGTTTGGGCATTACAAAACTGTGCAGCACCTGCAGCAAGCAAAACGGCCAATATACATTTCCTAATCATTGGTGGTTGTTATTAATTGTCAAATATACATTATAAGGGTGTAACGCGGGTTTTAAACAAGGTTACATTTTAAGGGCATCTTTTATTTAACACAGCAACACGTGGGGCTGTTAGCTTGACTTCTTTAAGTGTATAGTTTCTTTGGGGAGGATTGCCATATCACATACAGGCAGCCATACCTTCCGTTTTGCCCCGCAGGTGGCTACACCTAAAAGCAAAGAGCAAGCGCATTAACACAACAGCAATACGCATCTACCATATTCCAATCCCCCCTCCCCCGTTTGCAGATACAATTAACCCGTTTGCAGAATTTGCCTCCTTCAACCCAAAAATTGTAATTACATTCACTTTTGTTAAGTAAATAGCAGCATGAAACATCATTCCATTGGCGAGTTTGAAGAACTGGTACTGCTTACCGTGGCGGCCCTGCACGACGAAGCGTATGGTGTAAGCATACAGGATAGCCTGGTGCAGAAGCTTGCCAAAAACATAAACATAAGCGCCGTGCATGTGGCCCTTAAACGGCTGGAAGACAAAGGGTTTGTAAAATCGCGCTTTGGGGGTATAACCGAAGACAGGGGCGGCCGGCGTAAAGAATTTTATGTTATAGCCGCTATTGGCAAACAGGTGCTGGATAGCCAGTACCAACTGCGCACCAGCCTTTATAACATGATACCCCAAATAAAGTTTGCACATTAATGGTTAAACCACCCAAATGGCTACTGCTGTTTTTACGCTGGTACTGCCGCGAAGATTACCTGGAGGAGATTGAAGGTAACCTTACCGAGCTTTTTTACCGGCAGCAAAACAGGCCTGCAAAAGCCCGTGCGTTGTTTTTGTACAATGTGCTAAAACACTTAAGGCCGGCATTTATAAAAAAAGTTACTATACAATCAACTTATAATTACAAAGCCATGTTACGTAATTATTTTAAAACATCGTTCCGCAATTTAGTACGCAATAAAAGCTATGCGTTTATTAATGTAGCGGGGCTGGCCACCGGCATTGCCGTATGTATGATGATATTTATTATTATACAGTTTCAAACCAGTTACGATGCTTTTCATGCCAATAAAACCCGCACCTACCGGGTGCTTACGCAATACCATCATACCGATGCTGCTACCACCACGTACGCGCAAACAGTGCCTTATGCCATGCCGCTGGCTTTAAAAACCTCCTTCCCCCAGGTGCAGGATGTGGCCCCCATTTATGCCAGCCATAACGACGAACTGCTTATACCCGGCGATGATGGCACCATTGTTAAAAAGTTTAAAGAAGCACGTGGCCTGTTTTTTACAACACCATCCTTCTTCAACATATTTAGTTACCCCCTGCTGGCAGGCAGCTACACTGCGTTAAAAGAGCCTAACACCGTACTGCTTACCAAAGAGACTGCCGAAAAATATTTTGGCAACTGGCAATACGCTATGGGTAAAACGCTTAAACTGCAATCGGGCGGTTTTATGTTCGACCACAGTACCGATGTATTAAAAGTAGCGGGCATACTGGCTACCATACCCACCAATACTGACTTTGAGATGAAGCTTGTAGTAAGTATTAACACCAGTTATATAGGGTATATGATGGCCAATAACACCAGTTGGGATGAAACCACGCCCGATTTTGGCTGCTACCTTATGCTGCCCCCCAACACCAGCGAAGCCGGTGTAAACCAGCAGCTGAGTGCGTTTGCTAAAAAAGTACAATCGCCCACCAATAAAGACAGCTATATTATTCAACCCCTGGCCAATGTGCATTACGATACTGAAACAGGTAACTACAGCAACAAAGCTATAAGCCATCAACTGCTTAATGTATTGTGGTTAATTGCTGCCTTTATACTGGCCATTGCTTGCGTAAATTTTATTAACCTATCCACAGCACAGGCCGTAAACCGCAGTAAGGAGGTTGGTGTGCGCAAAGTATTGGGCAGCAATAAATTTCAACTACAGTTACAGTTTATTGTTGAAACTTTTTTAATAGTTGCCATTGCTGTAATACTTGCCGCAGGCATCACTCTTTTAGCACTGCCTTATATAAACCAGTTGCTTCAGTTATCTATTGCTACAAGTATACTTAGCAGCTCTTCTATCATCAAATTTTTACTGGCCGTAACAGGCGTTGTTACTGTGCTGGCGGGCTTTTATCCATCCATTGTACTATCGCGCTTTAACCCAATTACTGCGTTAAAAAGCAAGCTGGCAGCGGGTACCACCAAAGGCATAACGCTAAGGCGCGGGCTGGTGGTGTTTCAGTTTATTATTGCACAGGCGCTTATTATTGGCACACTGGTAATTGTAAAACAAATGGATTATTTTATTAACCAGCCTTTGGGTTTTGATAAAAGCGCTGTGGTTAATGTACCTTTTCGCATAGATAGTGTGCGCCTTAGCAAAATGGAGTACATGAAGCAGCAGCTATTGCTTATTAATGGTGTACAGGCAGTAAGCTTTAACTCAAACACACCGGTGGAAGATGCCAACGATACATGGAGCACCTTTAAATACAACCACGCCACTAAAGACGAAGATTTTAAAGCCATTACTAAGTTTGCCGACCAGGAGTATGTGCCTGCTTACAAGCTTACACTGGTGGCAGGGCGAAACCTGCTGCCCTCAAAAATGACGAAGGAATTTTTAATAAACGAATCGTTAATGAAGGGCCTGGGCATTACCAACCCCAACGACGTTTTAAACAAACAAATAAGTATTTGGAGCGATAACATAAAATGCCCGGTAGTAGGTGTATTGAAGGATTTTAACGACAGGCCGTTGCGCAGCAAGCCCGCACCCCTGCTTATTACCACCAACAACACCATGTACAACCAGGCCACCATAAAACTTGGCACCACCAACATTGCGGCCACCATGCAAAGTATTAAAACGCTGTGGGAGCAAACCTTTCCCGATTTTGTGTACGAGTACAAGTTTTTGGATGAAAAAATTGACAGTTTTTACAAGCAGGAAAACCAGTTGGCACAGTTGTATAAAATATTTGCAGGCATTGCTATTTTTTTAAGCTGCCTGGGCCTGTACGGGCTAGCAAGTTTTATGGCAGTACAGCGTGTTAAAGAGGTGGGTATACGCAAAGTGCTTGGTGCAACCACCACAACTATTGTGTACCTGTTTACAAGGGAGTTTATACTGCTCATCACCATTGCCTTTATTATAGCCGCGCCCATTGCTTGGTACTACATGCACCAGTGGCTGCAATATTATGTGTACCGCATAAATATTGGCTGGTGGGTGTTTGCCGCAGGGGGCCTTGCCGCTGTATGTATTGCACTGGCTACCATAAGCTACCAGGCCATAAAAGCCGCCCGCGCCAACCCGGTAAAAAGCCTGCGCAGCGAGTAGTGCTTATGATAAACAACATACAGCATTTAAGTTTTTAGTTTGTGGTTTATGGTTGCATAAAATAGTATGGATGTTTGTAGCTTATAATTGTTACAACATCAT
>CAZRDD010000482.1:0-4214 GCA_964598675.1 uncultured Parafilimonas sp. | reverse complement strand
ATGATTGCTGTATGAAGATGAAAAAACTGCTTCGGGAAATAATCTTCCCCTTTTTTCTTGCGTTTTTTGTTCCCCTAACGTTATTCGCACAAAACAAAACGGTTACTGGTAAAGTTATTTCACTATCAGGTAACACCCCGCTTATTGGTGTATCTGTACAGTTAAAGGGCAGCAAATCCGGCACCTCAACTGATAACAACGGTAGCTATTCAATTTCAGTACCGGCCAACAATGCAGTGCTTGTTTTTTCGTATGTAGGTTTTGTTAACAGCGAAGTGGTGGTTGGCGACAAGTCTGTAATTAATGTAAGCCTTGCCGAATCAACCGATAAGCTTTCTGACATTGTAGTGGTTGGTTACGGTACCCAGAAGAAAAGGGAAGTAACCAGTGCTGTTACAACTGTAAGTGCAGAGCAGTTTAACAAAGGTAACATTAGCGATGTGGCACAGTTGCTGCAGGGTAAGGTATCAGGTCTGTCAATTTCCCGCGCGGGTGGTAACCCTAACGGTGGTTTTGACATCCGTTTAAGGGGTTTGTCAACCCTGGGTGCCGGTACATCCCCGTTGATAGTATTGGACGGCCAGGTAGGTGCAGACCTTAATACGGTTGACCCTAACGACATAGCCAGCATTTCTGTATTGAAAGATGGTTCTTCAGCGGCCATTTATGGTACAAGGGGTTCTGCTGGTGTAATTATTATCACCACCAAAAAAGGTACACCAAATTCTTCTTCTGTATCATACAATGGTTCGGTTACTGCTGAAAATGCAGCAAGGTTAACCAAACACATGAGTGCTGACGAGTTCCGCAGCCTTATTAAAACCACAGGTATAGGTACCGATTATGGTGCTACTACCGACTGGTATAAGGAAATTACCCGCACCGGTTTATCTCACCAGCATAACCTGTCTTTTTCAGGCGGTACAAACCACACTACTTACAATGCATCACTCAACTTCAGGAATACAGAGGGTATTGCTATTACAACTGGTTTTCAGCAATTAAATGGCCGCGTAAGTTTAACCCATAAAGCGTTAAACGATAAACTGGTGTTTAATTTTGAATTAAGCACTACCCGCAAACATTCTGATTTTGGTTTTGACAATGCTTTTGAGTATGCTGTAATTTATAACCCAACTTCACCAGTACATGCCCGCACCCCAAGTGAAGACCTTGCAGGTGGTGGTTATTTTGAGGTAAGCAATACAGAATATTCAAACCCTGTAGCGGTTTTAAAACAAAACTCAAACCAGGGCGATTTAAAACGTTTTAACCTTTCAGGTTCGGCTGAATACGAAATTGCCAGGGGCTTAAAATTCCTGTTGCGCTATGCACAGCAAACGTCAAGCAATTACCAGCAGCAGTATTCACCAAGCAATGCCTTTATTGACCGTGGTTTTTATGGCGGTTTTACTGGCGTGGGCAAACACGGTTATTCGTACAAACAGGATGATGAAACATTCAGCCAGTTATATGAAAACACCCTTTCTTACACCAAAACAATTAAAGGCCTTGAAGTATCTGCCATAGGCGGTTACTCATACCAGGATTTTCTTTACCAGGGTTACTCAGTAGGTGCAGGTAATTTCATTACCGACCTTACAGGCCAGAATTTTGGTACTGCACAGGATGCTGGCAACGGCCTTGCACAGTTATCAAGCTACAAAAATGCCAACAAACTGGTTGCCTTCTTCGGCAGGTTAAACCTTAACTATAAAAACATGGCTTTCCTGCAGGCATCATTAAGAAGGGAAGGTTCATCTGAGTTTGGTACCAACAACAAATGGGGTTATTTTCCGGCGGTAAGTGCTGGTGTTGACCTGAAAAAAGTATTTAGTGTACCTTCTTTCAGCACACTTAAATTAAGGGGCAGCTATGGTGTTACAGGTTCTTTGCCACCAAGCCCTTACTTATCGCAGTTGTTGTTTAGCGGTGTGGGTACATACCTTATTAACGGCCAATGGATAACAACATTTGGGCCTACACAAAACCCCAACCCAGATTTGAAATGGGAAAAGAAAGCTGAAACTGACATTGGTTTAGACTTTACTGCATTAAATGGCAGGCTGAACGGTACGTTGGATTATTACAACCGTACTACCAGCGATTTGATTTTTAATGTTACTGTACCTGCACCACCCGCTTTGTTTAACAAAGAGTGGAAAAATATAGGTGAATTAACAAGCCATGGCTTTGAAGTTGCTTTAAACTACGATGTTATTAAAAAGAAAGACATTACCTGGAACACAGGCATCAACTTTTCAACTTTCAGTGTAGTATTAACCAAACTTGACCCATCGCTGAAAGGCCAGTATGTAGGTGCTACCAACCTGGGTTCTCCAGGCCAGGAAGCTACCGAAATCACCAGGTCACTTGAAGGCCAGCCCATCGGCCAGTTTTACAATGCCGTGTTCAGGGGTTATGACAAAGACGGCCACTACCTGTTAGATGATGGCAAAGGCAATGCAATGGTTGCAAAAGATGAAATTGCAGGCCCTAACTACAAAACCTTTATCGGCAATGGCTTACCTAAATGGGAAGCAGGCTGGACCAACAGCTTCAGCTACAAAAGGTGGGATTTAAACTTCTTCTTCCGTGGTTCTTTTGGTCATGATATCATCAATACTTTCAGGGCTTTCTACGAAAACCCAACAGTGTCTTCTGCATACAATATGGTTAACACTAAATACTTTAACCCTGCATTAAGGGATGGACAGATATTCAGCAGCCTGTTTGTAGAAAAAGGTGATTTTGTAAAACTGGATAACGCAACACTTGCTTACACTTTCCCTGTTACTGGCAAAGCCGTTAGAAGCATCAAGGCATTTGTAACCGGCCGCAACCTGCTTACTATTACAGGTTATACCGGTGCAGACCCTGAAGTTAGGTACCAGGATGGTGGTAATGTACTGGCACCGGGTGTGGACAGAAGGGCCTCATGGGTACTTGCACGCTCATTTACATTAGGTGTTAACGTTGCTTTTTAACATTAAATCTTACTAACTAAGAATCAGAGTATGAAAAATAAATCATTTAAAAAGATACTGATTGCGGGCCTGTTTGTATCAACTGCGGCTTGTACAAAGCTTGATGAGTCCCAATATCTATATGATAAAGTAACCGGCGATAATTTTGGTAAAACCGATTTGGAATTAAGTTCACTGGTTGGTGCTGCTTATTCCAACCTGAACGGCCTTGGCGGTAATAACCATTACATACCGCTTAATGAAGTAACCACAGACGAAATGATAGTACCAACCCGCGGTGCAGACTGGGGTGATGGCGGCCACTGGGTGCGTTTAAAAAAGCATACTTACAACGCTACCGACCCTACACCGGGCAACGGCTGGAGCTTTTGTTATTCAGGTATTTCCACCTGTAACCGTGTACTTGCTTCTTTGGCAGCGCTAAACTCAGATGCAGCAAAAGCATACATCGCTGAGCTGAAAGTATTACGTGCTATTTATTATTATTGGTTGCTCGACTGGTATGGTAACGTACCGCTGAGCATTGACTATTCAGATACCAAACCGCCTGCCAATGCAACAAGGCAGCAGGTGTACGACTTTGTTGAGTCTGAACTGGTAGCCAATACACCATTGTTAAAAAAGACAGGCCCGGCAGATGCTTCTACTTATGGCCGTGTTAACTATTACACAGGTTATGCATGCCTTGCTAAACTTTATCTTAATGCGCAGGTATATACCGGCACACCACAATGGGATAAAGCAATAGCCGCCTGCGACGAAATTATCAACTCAGGCAAATATGCATTAACGGCTAATTATGTTGATAACTTCACGCAAAACAACCAGGGTGCTTCTGAGTTTATATGGGCTTTCCCTTATGATAACGTACACCTTGGCGGGTTCAACATGCAGATGATGACCCTCAGCTACCTGAACCAAAAAACTTACGACATGAGCGCACAGCCATGGAATGGTTTTGCAACGGTATCTGAGTTTTATAACTCTTATATTGACCCAGTCCAACACCCAGGCCCACAGGGTACTGTAGTAGGCCTCGACCCATTAGGCACACCTGTTACCGGTACAATTGATAAAAGGGCACAAGCCAATTTTATTGTAGGCCCACAGTACGCATCCGATGGTACAAGGTTAATGGATGATGGTGCTGATGCAACTGACCCTGATGGCAAGGCATTTACTTTTACTCCATATATCAACCAGCTTGAGCCGCAAGCATGGCGCCAG
>CAZRDD010000481.1:0-4218 GCA_964598675.1 uncultured Parafilimonas sp. | reverse complement strand
CCTGAAAAGCACCTGGGTCGTACCCAAACCTGTTTTTAAGTGTATCAGCCAATTGCTTAAGAAGATCGTAGCTGGCGGCAGAAACGCTGACGCCATCAGGTGAATGGGTTGCATCATAAGCAACAAAAGAAGTACCGGGGTCTTTCCTTCTTTCAGACTCACCGCTTACAAAAAAGAACAGTTTATTTTTTATGATAGGTCCACCTACTGAAAAACCGCGCAGGTTATAATCGAGACTCTGTTTTGGCACGGTAATATCGCCTACTTTATAACCTTGTGTACCAGCACCTTTGGTGTAAGTGTACACTGAGCCTTTAAACTGGTTGGTACCGCTTTTAGTAACAGTGTTAATGCCACCGCCAGAAAAGCCACCCTGCCTTACATCGTACGGTGAAACGCTTACCTGTATCTGCTCAATGGCATCAAGGCTGATTGGCTGAGAGTTTGTTTGCCCACCCAATGTACCAGAAAGGCCAAAGGAGTTGTTGAAATTGGCACCATCAACTGTTACATTGTTGTATTGGTTGCTCTGCCCTGCAAACGAAAGGCCGTTGGCAGTTGGTGTAAGCCTTGTAAAATCCTGCAATGAGCGGTTTATGGTAGGCAGCCTTTCTAATTGGTTGCGGCCTATTATTTCCTGCGAGCCTGTATGGCCATTATTGAAAACACGGTTTTGAGAAGCAGAAGTTACCGTAACACCAGCAAGGTTTTGGGCCTGTTGAGACAAAGAAAAATCGGCTTTAAACTCCTGCCCTAAGGTTAGGTAAATATTCTCCTGGCTTTCGTCCTTATAACCAACAAAAGAAACCGTTAAAGTATAAGGCCCGCCAATTTTTAAGTTGGGCAGGTTAAAACGACCATCTTTACGGCTGGTAGTTACATAACGTGTGCCTGTTGGTGTGTGTACCGCCGTAATAATAGCCCCGGCTATTGGTGCTTGGTTAGCGGTAACGCTTCCTACGATCTCGGAGGTGGTTTCCTGCGCGCTTACAGTTAAGCCTGTAAACATTAGCAGAATTGCACCTAACATCACATACAATTTTCGCATAAGTGTTAAATTTTGTGCAAAATTGCATATTCTAAACTTATGCCGTGCGATGCCGAGGTTAAGCTTTTTTTAACAATAGCTGTTTTTGATAGTCGTTTTTTAATTTATTTTAAAAAAACAGAATATTTTTTGCCAATTATCAAAAGCAGTTATATAATTTCTATATTTTGTACAACAAATATTAAGGTTATTGCCCCACTAAAAAAACTGCATTAGCAAACATCATTTTGCCATTTTGCCAAAACAGCCTGAACAAAACATCATCGGCAAAAAACACCACATTGCCCCTGCCGTAACTTTCTGCACCAATGATTAAACCATTTTTTAACACTGGTTTTAATTTACTGCCTACAAAGCCTGAGGTGTAAGCCGCTTGTTTTATTACCCCAATATTCCAGCCATCATTTAAAAACTCGTAAATTTTTGTATCCTGTTTTAAAGTGTAATAACTGGTTGGGTAGCCAAATGCCAGCGGGTGGGTGTTATCCAGTTCTACCTTGTATATGGCACCGGGTATTGACTCTGTAATATCATCCCTTTGTTTATCGCCAAATTTTTTCAATACGGTATAATCGCTGTCGCTTTTTGCTTTGTTACTGTCATCTTTCCCTTCTTTCGATTTGTATCCCCATTCACCGGCCGCCAGGTCACTCACACCATTTTCAAGGGCTATTATCTTGCCACCACCTTTTACAAAGTCCTGTAGTTTTGCCATAACGCCTTTGTTCTCAAATACCTGGTAATTACCATCTGGCACAACAAGTACATTGTAGCCATCCAGTTTAGTATAGCCCAGGTTTTCAGTATTTAGCAGGGTAACGGGATAGTGAAGGGTTTGATCAAAAAAGCTCCATACTTCGCCTGCGGAAGATGAGGCAACCTGCTTGCCAGTTAGTAAAGCCACTTTTGGTGCATGAATATAACGCACATCGCCCGAGCCAAAATCGGCCCCTTTATCCATAAAACCGCTTTCTACTGCTTCGGATTGAACGTTATAAACTTTGCAGGTTTCGTTGGTAATATCCTGCCAGTTGGCATTATTGCCGCCTTTAAGCACTATAAGGGTGCCAGGTTCGTAATTTTTGCCATTGTAGGTAAATGTCTTTTCTGCAAACCGAACCCTAACCTGTTTTTGCAACAGTGCAGCCAATACTTTGGCACTGTTTAAAGATGTATACGGTATTAACTGGCCATAATTTGCCTGTACAGCAGCTATTGCAACAGGCTGCGGATAAGGCTGAATATCAAGCTTTTCTTTAACAGCATACCCTTTTAATCCATATACATAAGGTACTGACCATGCAGTAATATCATAGGTTGCAGAGTCTGTCATATAACTCTTTGCTTCAAACAACACCTTTACCAGTTTACCTTTGGGCTGGTTAGTAGTCACGGCAAGCTGGTAACCCTCATCAACATAATTCTCCTCTTTACCAGTGAGGTAGTTAATACCCCTGAAGTTTTTTGCTGTGGTTATACCATATTCAATGCTGTTGTTATCCAGCAGTTCTGCCGCAGCCTTTAACTGGTTGGCATCTTTGGCGGTAAGTACGTACGTTTTATAATCGAAACCAGTACCAGTCCTGTTGTCGTCAAAAAACTTTTTAAATTCCGTTACCAGCTTCGCCGCATTTTTCGAGGCCGTTTCAATGGTGGAGATACCTGTGGTAAAATGGTGCAAAGCGCGGTCTACCAGCGTAAGCGTATCATCATTGGCTGTTTTTATGCCTAAACCGGCACCAATGCCCCCCTGTTCAAAGGTCATACCTATCGAACCGTTGTAAATGGGGTAAGTATCACCGTATGAGGGATAAAATAAATCAAACTCTTCCTTGGTGAAAAACAGCCACCCGTTGTTATCAAAATAGCGCGCGTTATTACGGCCTATCTGTACCTGAAAATCGCGCTGCCATTGTGTAATTACTTCGTGGTAGGGCTGTGCTGCAGGTGCAAAATAATAAGGGGCATTATATCCTTGCTCATGGTAATCAACATGCACCTGCGGCAACCAGCGGTTATATAGTTTAAGGCGTTGCTGGGTTTCCTTTTGTGTTTGCCAGGCCCAGTCGCGGTTAAGGTCAAAGTTGTAATGGTTTGTTCTGCCTTGTGGCCAGGGTTCGCTGTGCTCCCTGGCTTGTGGGTCGGCATTAAACTGCGCTCCTACTGCGGAGTTATACCAGTTAACATACCTGTCTCTGCCATCTGGGTTAATACAAGGGTCAATAACAACAACAGTATTCTTTAGCCACTCTTTTGTTTGCGTATTATTGGGGTCTACCAATGCAAAAAGCGTGAGCATAGATGCTTCGGATGATGCGGGCTCGTTACCATGCACATTATAGCTCAACCACACAATTGCCGGGGCACCGTCAGTAAGCGGGGCCATTTTATCTTTTGCCAGCCCTGCCAGTCTCTGGTTATTAAGCCTGATAGCTTCCAGCTTCTGCAAATTTTCGGGCAATGCTATATAAGCCACTTCAAGGTCGCGGCCTTCGTAGGTTTCGCCATATTTTTCAATCTTCACCATTGCAGGGGCAACAGACTCTACATAGCGGAAATAATTAAGCAATTTAAAGTGAGGTGTAAACCGGGTGCCCACTTTATAGCCTAAAAACTGTTCGGGAGACTGGATGGTTTGGGCCTTGATAAATGAAAACAGCAAAATGGACAAAAGGAACAACAATGATTTTCTCATAACGCAATGGTGTGTAATAAGTATACAAAACAATTACCCGTGCATGGAGTTAACGTTGTGCACAAAACTTTATGAAGTGAAAGTATTGAAAGAAAGGCTTGCGGCAAAATTTAGCCCCAACAGAATTGATGAGCGGAAAAAACAGACTTACATTAATATCCGGCGGTAAATACACTAAATTTCAACAACACCGGTTTTGCTGGCAAAATCGTGCAGCGTTCTGTCAGTAAACGGTATAAACAGGCAATCAAAAATCAGTGTTATTCTTAAAATACTTCTCACAAATACCTGCCAGGCGGCCGGGCGGCGGCCTTTATCGTTAACCACTTTGCTCATAGTAAACAACTTGCCGGGTGTTCTGCCAAAAATTGATTCGAAAATAAAATAATAAACCACCAGTGTCAGCCAAAAAAAATAATAAAAAGGCCATGGTGTTACCTGGTAATAATACACATAAAACTGTCTTGCACGGTAA